>JAZFPW010000151.1:0-9936 GCA_036444815.1 Gammaproteobacteria bacterium | reverse complement strand
CCGTCGACACCGTACGTTTTTCGTTCCAGGCGATTCAACGTTACCCGCTACGGACCTCCATGCTGCTGCTGGCGGTCTCGATCGGTGTCGCCGCCGTGGTGCTGCTGACCGGCGTCGGCGAAGGCGCACGCCGCTACGTCACCGGAGAGTTCGCCGCGCTGGGCACTCATCTGATCGTGATATTACCCGGCAAAGCGGAGACGGCCGGCGCCGGCGGAACCGGCACGATCATCGGCGCGACGGCCCGGGACCTGACGCTCGAGGACGCGATGGCGGTGGAACGCAGCACGCGTATCGCACAGGTTGCGCCCATCATCGTCGGCAGTGGCAACGCATCCTGGCGTGCGCGGGAACGGGAAATCACCGTGCTCGGTACGACGACCGAGATGTTGGATGTTCAGCACTGGACGATGCAGCTCGGCCAATTCCTTCCCGAGATCGATATGGACGTTGCCACGCCCGTCTGTGTGATGGGCAGCGTCGTCCGCGACGAGTTCTTCGGCAACGCGAGCCCGATCGGTCAGTGGCTACGAATCGGCGACACGCGCTGCCGGGTGATCGGCGTGTTGGCTCAGGGCGGCACTACCGGGCCATTCAACACCGACGAGTTGGTAATACTCCCGGTCGCTAGCGCACAGCGACTCTTCAACGCGCCCGGCGTCTTCCGGATCCTGGCAGACGCGACCAGCAGGGAGGCTGTCCCAGCGGCGAGGCGAGACATCATCGAGATTGTCAAAGCCCGCCATCAAGGCGAGGAAGACATCACCGTCGTCACCCAGGATGCGGTGCTCTCTACATTCGAATCGATTTTCGACATGATCACGATGGGCCTGGCCGGCATCGCCGCCATCAGCCTTGTTGTAGCGGGCGTGTTGATCATGAACGTGATGCTCGTGGCCGTCAGCCAGCGGACGGCGGAGATCGGTTTGCTCAAAGCGTTGGGAGCGAAAGAGCGCCATATCATTACGCTGTTCCTCGCCGAGGCGGTTTTCCTGTCCTTCTTTGGCGCCCTGTTGGGTCTGGTCCTGGGCAATATCGGTTCGAGTTTGCTCGGAACCGTTTTCCCATTCCTCAATTTCACTGCGCCGACCTGGGCGATGGCGGCGGCGGTGGGCGTGGCCATCACTAGCGGTCTGCTCTTCAGTATTCTGCCGGCGCGCAGAGCCGCACGCCTCGACCCGGTACGCGCACTCGCCGGGCGATGACACATGCAATATGCGAGCTAGAGACATCATTCGCTTTACCGCCCGATCGGTGCTGGCGCAGCGCATGCGCAGCACCTTGACGGCCTTGGGGATCGGCATCGGCGTCACGGCGGTCGTCTTGCTGACATCGATCGGCTCAGGGATCAATCAATACATCGTCGAACAATTCACGCAGTTCGGTACCAACACGATCGCGGTGCAACCGGGCAAAGCGAGCACGTTCGGCATCTCCGCCGGCGTGTTGAATTCGGTCCGCCCGCTGAGTCTGCAGGACGCGGTCGCGCTAAAACGGGCCCCGTATGTTCTGCATTCCGTGCCCGCCGTCTCGGGAGCTGCATCGGTCGAGGCACGGGGCCGCGAACGCACGGTCAATGTCTTCGCGGTCGGCCCCGAATTCGACCAGGCCTTCAAGTTTCGCGTGTCGCGCGGCAGTTTCCTGCCTGACGATGACTTGGAGAGGCCCCGCGCCGTCGCCGTCCTCGGTGCACGGGTGTACTCGGAGCTGTACGAGTCAGCCAACCCTCTCAATGACAGAATCCGCGTCGGCGGCGATCGTTACCGGGTCATCGGCGTGATGGAGCCGAAGGGCGACATGCTGGGAATCGATCTCGATGACACGATCTATATACCCGCCGCCAGCGGTCTGGCGCTGTTCAACCGCGAGGGTTTGCACGAAATCGATATCCTCTATGACGAGAGCGCGCCCGTGGATGAAGTCATCGCCGGCATCGAGCGGATTTTGCTGGCGCGTCACGGTGGCGAAGATTTCACGATCATCGATCAGCAGCAGATGCTGGACGTGCTCGGGTCCATCATCGATGTCCTTACGTTCGGGATCGCCGCGCTGGGCGGCATCTCCCTGCTGGTTGGCGGCGTCGGCATTTTTACGATCATGACGATCGCGGTACGGGAGCGTACGCCGGAGATCGGACTGCTGCGTGCCGTCGGCGCGGAACGGCGGCGAATCTCGCAGCTGTTCCTGGGCGAAGCCGTCCTGCTCGCGGGCCTCGGCGGTCTAGCTGGCCTGGTCGCCGGCTTAGGCATCGTCTCTCTGATTCACATCACCATTCCGGCGATGCCGGCTCAAGTCGCCCCGGTCTACGTCGTGCTTGCCGAAGTCATCGCCGTGGTCATCGGCTTGATCGCCGGTGTGCTTCCGGCGCACCGCGCGGCCGCACTGGAGCCGTTGGACGCGTTACGGACCGAGTGAGTCGCTCGCACGACAGAAAACATCGTTGAGCTCATCGGCCAGACGCAACCCCGCCTGAATTAAGCGCAGCTGGACGAGATCGCCGGCGATCTGCAGATAGCCCTCGTCGAGCCGTCCTGTCTCCGCGTCGAAACCATAAACGACGGTCCTGAGCGACAGGCCTTCCGCCGCCCATTGGCGGGGTGGGCTGGGCCGGTGGCCGGCGGCCAATAACGACGCCATCGGCATGATGCTGCGCGCGTAGACCGCGACCGGCATGCCAGCGTCGCGAATGGCATCCGTATCCCAGAAACGATGCAGGCTGGTTGGCCTGTCGCCGAGAAAAATCTCTGTCGTGGTGCCACCGCGATCTGTTCGACGTCCCACGTGTAGTGGTTGATGCAGGTCGACGACGAAGTGTACGAGGAATTTCAAGGCTTCACTTCGCTCCGCCCCGGTCAGGTTCTCGCTGCGCAGTCGCGAACGAAAATTCGCGATCGCCCACAATGCATCCCCTTCGGGCGGAGACCGATAGTCGTCGAAGGAGTCACCATCGGCGATATTGACGTAATGCCATGGCCCGGAATCGTCCCACCGTGGTTGCGTGCGGATCCGATCCGCCCAGAGCCCGAGCTCCGCCAGACCGTCGCCCTCGCCGAGGCGGCCGACCTCCACTCTCGCTTGTTCACACAGATAGGCCTCAGCCACCAGTCCGGCGATACGATGGCCATCCGGGCCGAAGCCATGGGCCCGTTGAGCGGCGACGATACTGCCGATACCGGCGAGAGCTAATACGCCTAAGCCGGAAACCTTCATCGGGATCGACCGGGGCGCCGACCCGCGCTGTTGTGCGTTATCGAATCTCGCACAGCGCTAACTAATCATGGAGCGCAGATACGGAGTTCGAGGTATCCAGCTCGGGCCTCGCCCAGCGCAGAGAGTCGGATATCAGCTCCAGCGTCCGCCCGACGGCACCACGATTCTCCGCCACGAGCGAGCGAGCCGCTTCACCCGAGGCCTGGCGCAATGCCGGTTGCTCCAGATACGACGCGACCGTCGCCGCGAGACCGGCCTCGTCGTGCACCTGGCGGCCGGCGCCGCGCTCCAGGACCATCGTACTGATCTCCGCAAAATGAAACATATGAGGTCCGAAGACGACCGGCACGCCGACGGCGCACGGCTCGAGCAGGTTGTGCCCGCCCGTCGTGACGAGACTGCCGCCAACGAATGCAATATCCGCGGCGGCGTAGAGTCTTTGGAGCTCGCCCATCGTGTCCCCAACCAAGACGTCTATCTCGGCCGGCAGGTCGCCACGATGCGTGCTGCGGAGCGCTACCCGTGCACCGCTTCGCCGGCACAGTCGGGCCACCGCCTTGAACCGCTCGGGATGCCGCGGCACCACGACGAGCAGGAGATTCGTGTAGACCCGTCGGAGCGCCCTGTAAGCGGTAAGGATTTTCTTCTCCTCCCCGCCGTGGGTGCTGGCCGCGATCAATATCGGGCGGCCCGATCCCCATTGCCGCCGAAGCGTCGCCGCTTCGGCCAGGAGCGACGCCGGTAACGGCGCGTCGAACTTCAGGTTACCGGTCACCTCGACGCGGGGTTGCGAGATACCAAGGCTTTTCAGTCGCTGCGCGTCGGCGTTGGTTTGGGCGCAGATCAGCGTCGCTCGCTCTAGCATGGCTCGCGCCGTTCGTGGAACGCGTAAATAGCCCCGCAAGGATTCCTGAGAGAGTCGTACGTTCACAAGAAACAATGGAATTCTTCGATCCTGGCAGGCCTTGAACAGATTGGGCCAGAACTCGGTCTCGGCGATGACCGCAAATTCCGGGGCGACTCTCGTCATAAAGCGACGGACCGAGCCAGGGAGATCATAAGGTACGTACGCATGACCGACACGGCCGCCAAACAGCTCCTGGACTTGCCTGGAACCTGTTGGCGTCATGGTCGTCACGAGTACGCGATGACGAGGATAGCGGTCGGCCAACTCGTTGACCAATTCCGCCGCCGAGCGAACTTCCCCGACGGACACCGCATGCACCCAGATCACTCGCTGGCCCTTCATCGACTCCAAGTAGCCAAAACGCTCCGGCCAGCGCAACCAATAAGCGGGGTACCGAATGCCGCGCCAAACCAGATTGAAGAGCACGAAAGGCAGAAGGAGATAGACGGCGACTGACCAGATTGTCATGGCTCCGACTCGCGACTCAGACTGCGGGCCGCCGCACGAACTGTGTCTCTACCGCCTGACGGGCGGAGAAATACTGCTGATAGTCCTCGTCGTGAGCCGATCGGGAACGGACGACGGCATCGAATACCCCCATCACACCCAGCGCGAGCTCCGCGATTTCGCGGACCGCATAGCGGTCTGCCTCGGCCGCGGTGACGTAGTCACAATAGTCGTTACGTACCACGAACTCTTCTAACATCGGACTCGAACTGCGCCGCACCAGGAATCGTGCACCGCACTCGGCAGCCATGCCGAGGTCGTTGATGTCATCGAAGACGCAGGCAATCTGATCCCGTTCTAACCCATAGGTCGCACAGAACTGACCGATCATTTCACCCTTGTTCGCAACGCCTGGATAGATCGCATGAAAATGCTCTCGCTTGGCGAAACTCTCCGCGGTCGCATTGGGCTGCCCGGTAATGATCGCCGTGATCGGTAGGGCCCCGTCACGCCGCCACAATCCGTAGCGAAGCATATTCGTTCCCATGGAGTCTGCTTCGCTGAAGCCGCTGTCGGTTCCCTGCCGTTTGGCGCCTTCGTTGAAGACCCCATCCCAATCGAAGACGAGGGCACGAACGACTTCGAGGCGCTTCGATAGCGTCGTAACGTCAGTCAGAAATCTCCCGCCCAGCTCTCGGAATCGGGCCGCCGGTCCGGAGTCGTTTAGATTGACATCGTGCTTAGAGATGTTCTTGACCAAGAAGTCCGAGTTTTACGAGGTCCTGGATATCCAGCACCCCCGCCGGCTTATCGCCGTCGACGACGATGATGCTGTCGACTTCAAACTCCTTGAAGAGCTTCACAGCCTCATTCAACAACGCGTCGCGACCTAGCGTCACCGGGCTTTTGGAGAAACCGATCTGGGTTAAGGTTTCATCCAGGATTTCTCGGCCGTTTTCTTGCAGGCTACGGCGCAAGTCACCGTCGGTGAATATGCCCGCGACATTACCGTCTCCGTCAACGAGAGTGACGGTACCGAGCCGCGACTCGGTCATTTTGACCATGGCCGTCGTCAACGTCTCGGACGGCTCGCAGACGGGGTTCTGAGGCCGGACGAGCTCGCCGACCTTCATCGTCATCAGCTGAGTATGCTCTCGAAACTGCGCCGTCCCGAGAGCGGTCAGCGAATTATCGCAAAGATGGTTCATAACACCGAACGGCACCGTGCAGACGTGCGCTCCTGTGAGTAACGCCTGGCGAACATGTTCGGGATGACGGACCGAAGAGAACATCACCTTGCTCGAATAGTTGTGCTTCTCGATAATCTCTACACACTGTTCGATTAATTTTATTGCGTCGTGACCCTGATCCTGGAGCCGGCCGGCGAGGGGGCAAACAAACGCCGCCCCGGCCGCGATCGCCATATACGCCTGGTTCAGCGTGTAGATCAGATGAACGTTGACGCGATGGCCCTTCTCGGTCAGCCGCTGACAGGCGGTTACGCCGGCATTGGAGATCGGCACCTTGAAGACCGGTTCTCGTGTCAGAGGCAGTTGCAGAATACGGTCCGCCTCGGCCAGGATAGCGTCTACGGTCTCGCCCAGCGCCTCTACCTGTAACTCCGGTACCATCCCCGATAGTTTGACGATGGCGCCGTCGATATCGGTGATGCCGTGGCGGTGCATGAACGTCGGTGTCGTCGTCAGGCCTTTGACGAAACCGAACTCGATAGCTCGTTCGATCTCCTTGAAGTCTACAGAGTCTAAATAGAGATCCATTACCTATCCTGTGCTCACTTCTTGCGCCGCGTGCTCTCGAACCAGTGCGTGAATGTCCAACAACGGACGCACGAAGTCAGCCAGTTGATCCAAGTAGTATTGGCTTGCGGCATCGCATAACGCATCGGGGGGATGCGGGTGGGATTCGATAAAGATTCCGTCGACACCTGACGCGACCCCCGCCCTCGACAGCACAGATAGATACTCTCGAGTCCCGCCCTTGGGGTCTTTGCTCGGGATACCGTATTTGCGAATTGCGTGCGTGATATCGAAGACGACCGGATACCCGATCTGCTTCAGCATCAGGAAGCTTCGCGGATCGACGACCAAGTCGTTGTAGCCGAATGTATAGCCGCGTTCCGTGAGCAGGATCCGGTCGTTACCGGAGACTTCGATCTTCCTTACCGGCTTGGCCATGACGTCCGGAGCGATAAACTGGCCGTGCTTCAAATTCACGACCGCGCCCGTCTTGGCGGCGGCCACGACGAGTTCGCTCTGCATGCATAGATAAGCGGGGATCTGCACGATGTCGACCACTTCGGCCGCCGGAGCCGCTTGGCTCGGGTAATGAATATCCGTAAGGATCGGCAGTTCGAATTCCCGTTTGATCTTCTCCAGGATTTTCAGGCCGTCATCGAGACCTGGGCCCTGGTAGTACTCGAGCGAGCTGCGATTGTCCTTGGAGAAAGAGGACTTGAAAATCAACGGGAGTTCGAGCTCTGCCGCGATGCCTTTAAGTCGCTCCGCCGTCGCCATCATCAGCGACTCTTCCTCGATCACACAGGGCCCAGAGATCAAGAACAGCTGATCTGAGCCACAGTCGATGTCGCCGATCTGTACGTGTTTCGTGGTCATCCGGGGTCCGTGTCACTGACTGCTGGCGGCATTGTGCGTTCAAAGGCCGAGGCTGGCAAGCGCTCGCCGCCCGCGCCCAGCAGCGGAACGAGCAACCGATAATTTCGCTGCGTCGCTCCCTGGCCCCGTAGAACCACGTCCCGCGCGCGGCCGCCGACTTCCCGCCGACGCTGCCGATTCCCGACGAGTGAAGTCAAAACCGTCTCCAGCTCCAGCCGATTGTGAACTTCGAATCCCGCGTCAGCACGGAGCAACTCCTGAACCGTCTCTCTGAAGCTGAAGTTATAAGGCCCGAACAGGGTCGGCAGTCCGAGTATCGCCGGCTCCATCAGATTGTGGCCGCCTTTGTTGCTGCCGCGATAGAACAGACTCCCGCCGACGAACGCAATGTCCGCCGCAGCGTAGAGCGTTCGAAGTTCGCCTACCGTATCGACAATGAGCACGCCGTCGGCCCCCGGCGCCGCTCGCTCGCCCCGATCGACGGCCGTCTTTAGAACGGCTAGCTGCCCTCTCGCCTGCACGGCCTGCTCGACACGCCCGGCGTCGCTCGGGTAGCGCGGCACGATAATCAATGCGCTCCGGTGACCGTTATGACTCAAGTTGAGAAATGCGTCCAACAGGACGCCGTCCTCTCGTTCATGCACGCTGCCGCCGAGAATGACCACGTCCTCGCTGCCATAGCCCAGCGCAACTCTAATCTCGCGCGCCTGTTCGGACGGCGTTACAGGCTGCGCCAGGTCGTACTTCATGTTGCCGGTGACCCGGAGCCGGGCTTCCGGCACGCCGAGCTGGCGCAAGCGCTCCGCATGCTCGTGAGTCTGGACGGCCAGCAACGCTATGCGACGCAGCAACATCGGCACAAGACGCATCCTTGCGTTGCGCTGGTAAGACTTCAAGGACATCTTACCGTTGACAACGGCTACCGGAATTTTCAGCCGCTGGGCAGCAAACAGAAAGTTGGGCCAGAAGTCCGATTCCACGATTACGATCAGGCGCGGGTCGAATAAGGCTAGAAAGCGGGAGACGATGAACGTCAGGTCGAACGGAAAAAAGATCACGCGGTGCTTTGGATAGGCGCGCCGAGCCGCTGCCAGGCCGGTGGAAGAGTACGCTGATATAACGAGTGGCGTCGCCGGCAGGTCCTTCTCGAGGAGATCCACGAGCGGCTTCAGTAATGAAATCTCACCGGCCGACGCGCCATGCAGCCAGATGGAATGCTCGAGGCCGGGGCCGAGCCCCCAGCCGAACCGCGTCAAGAGCCCGTGCCTATCCCCACGGACGACGAGGCGATAGATCAACCACGGCAAAGCCAAGGCGGTGGCAACGAGATAGGCTAGATTCAGCAATCGCCCCATACGATAAGCGGCGCTAGCCCCTGCAGGGCTTGGTCAGACGCCGCTATTCTAATGCTATTCGGGACGCTCGGGGGCCGAGGCTAGGTCGCGATGGTCAGGAAGTCATTCGAAGGGCTGTCGTCCTCATCCAGCGAGAGCCCGGGCGAGTACTCTTGTACCCAGGCGACGACCAGATCACTCCGCATCGGCCTGGCGATTCCAAAACCCTGCGCCATCTCACAGCCGAGTTCGCGGACCATGTCAAAACTATCATCGCTATCGACCCCTTCCGCGACGACTTTCATTTCCAGCGCGTGGGCGAGATCGATGACGGCTTTCACGATCTTCTGATCAGTTTGATCTACGTGAATGGTCTCGATAAATGTCTTGTCTAACTTGAGTTCCGTGGCCGGCACCAGCTTCAGGTAGTTCAACGAAGAATAGCCCTTGCCGAAATCATCGATGGCGAGATCGACGTCCAGCTTGCGGACCTTGTGCAGGTTCGACAGAGTTTGCTTGTCATCCTCCAGCAAACTGTCCTCGGTCAGCTCGATCGCGAGACGGACGTTGAACTTGGCCAGTTCGTCACGCAGATTCTTCAGACGATCGCAGAACTCGGAGTCATTCAGCGCCGGGGGGGCGACATTGACGGCCATGCCGAACGGCTCGTCGAAGCGCTTCCACGATCGAACCGCCTCGAGAACCTTGCCGAAGACGACCCAGGTTAGCTGCACGATCACTCCGCAGCGCTCCGCCAGCGGAATGAAATTCTCCGGCGACACGGATTTGCCGTCGTCGGTCTTCCAGCGAACCAGTGCTTCGACACCGCAGACGCTGCGTTGCAGGACATTTACCTTCGGCTGATAGTGGACGTCTAGATCACCGTCCGCGACTGCACGCTTCAGGTCGCTCTCCAGCTTCCAGAGCGTCGCCTGCTGTTTGGTCGCATCGAGCTGGTAAACGTCGTAGGGCAGATTTCCGTCCCGCGCGCTCTTCAGAGCGAGATCCGCGCGGCGAAAGAGGCTGCTCGCGTCGTCGGCGTGTATGGGATGCGTCGCGATACCGAATGCGACGTCGACCAGGAAGCTCTCTTCACCCACCTCCATATGGGGTTGGTGCTTGTCGGTAATGAGCACGGCCGCCTTCTCGATCTCGCCGTCCGTGTCGGCGGTGACGAGCACGGCGAAACGACGTCCCGATAGGCGAATGATCGGGGTCCCCTGCGGAAGTATGCCCCGGAGCGTCTCGGTGTATGCTTTGCAGAACTTGCGCGAGTGCTCGTCGCCGAAGGTCGTGTTGATTCTGTTGAACGCGTCGATCTGGCCGAGCAACAGGCCCGTGAGCCGCTCCGGCGGTTGCTGGCTAAGGAATTGATCGATAAAGCGAATACTGGGGCTGATTCGCT
>JAZFPW010000150.1:0-36861 GCA_036444815.1 Gammaproteobacteria bacterium | reverse complement strand
CAGATGAAGGTTGATTTAATCGCGCCGATAGCGATGGAGGATGGGTTGAGATTTGCGATCCGGGAAGGTGGCCGTACGGTGGGTGCGGGCGTGGTTGCAAAGATTATTGAGTAGATCACGGCCGCGTCGCGGTTGACAGGTGTAGTAAATGGCAACGAATCAGACTATTAGAATCCGATTGAAGGCGTTCGATCACCGGCTGATCGACCGGTCAGCTCGGGAGATCGTGGAAACGGCGAAGCGGACCGGAGCGACCGTGAAGGGCCCTGTGCCGCTGCCAACCAAGATTGAGAGGTACACGGTACTGATATCCCCGCATGTCAACAAAGACGCTCGTGATCAGTATGAGTTGCTGACGCACAAGCGTCTGATGGATATCGTCGATCCGACCGATAAGACCGTGGATGCGCTGATGCGGTTGGAACTCCCGGCTGGCGTGGATGTTCAGATCCGGCTCAACTAGGGGCGTTGAACCCAGTGGGCTCGATGCTATAATAAACGGCTATGCCTGGGCCCGGCGAGATATCGATCCCGTCGGGCCGCTTTAGAGATTGGGAGCTGCCGGACGTCTGAGCCGGCAGCGGTTGACCATCAACAGAATTCGGGGTTACGGCGGCATTAGTCCGCTGGGAGCCAATGGGTGCCAGCGCTGAAATACGCGCGCTGGCTGAAGTGCCGGCCGGACGTAGTCGGCGCGGATAAAGAGGACGTGATCAATGCCAATCGGTCTGGTGGGCCGTAAATGCGGTATGACCCGCATATTCACGGAGGCCGGTGAATCTATCCCGGTGACCGTCATAGAGGCCCTGCCCAATCGCATCTCACAGCTGAAGACCGTGGACCGCGACGGTTATCGCGCTGTGCAAGTCACCGTGGGGTCGCGAGCGCCCGATCGAGTGGCGAAACCACAGATGGGTCACTTCGCGAAAGCTAATGTGGAGCCCGGCGACAGCGTCTGGGAATTCCGCCTGGGAGATAACGAGGGCGAAGAGCTCACGACGGGCGCCGCTCTCAAAGTCGATGTCTTCGAGAGTGGCCAGCGTGTCGACGTGGTCGGTACTTCCAAGGGCAAGGGTTTCGCAGGCGTTGTGAAACGGCATAACTTCGCCATGCAGGACGCGACTCACGGTAATTCGCTGGCGCATAGAGCACCCGGGTCTATCGGGCAGAATCAGACACCCGGGCGTGTATTCAAAGGGAAGAAGATGGCTGGACAGATGGGCAACGTCCGTCGAACCATACCCAATCTCGAAATCGTTCGCGTCGATACCGACAGGAACCTGCTGTTAGTGAAAGGCGGTGTGCCCGGCGCGCCCGGCGGTCACGTCTTCGTTCGTCCCGCCGTTAAGGCGTAACGTGATGAAGTTGAAGCTACAGGGTACGAACAGCAGCGTCGATCTAGCGGATTCGTCGTTCGCGGTTGCATTCAATGAGCCGCTCGTCCATCAGGTCGTTACCGCTTATCTCGCCGGCGGTCGCGCGGGCACGAAAGCGCAGAAGAACCGCTCGCAGGTCCGCGGTGGAGGCGCGAAGCCCTGGCGCCAGAAGGGCACGGGGCGTGCCCGGGCCGGAACGACACGCAGCCCGATATGGACGGGTGGTGGGCGAACGTTCGCTGCGCGGCCGAGGAATTTCGAGCAGAAGGTGAACCGCAAAATGTATCGTGGCGCGATGCGCTCCATGTTATCCGAGCTGATTCGCCAGGATCGCCTACTGGTCACCGAGGAATTCGGTGTCAGTGCGCCTAAGACAAAAGAGCTCAAGCTCAAGCTCAAGAAGTTGGACGTCGAGAACGTCCTGATCGTTGTGGAAGGCTTCGATGAGAACCTCTGTCTGGCGGCACGAAACCTCGTTGACGTCGACGTGCGCGAAGCCGATACCGTTGATCCGGTTAGCCTCGTCGGTCATGAGAAGATCGTGATGACGGTTGCGGCCGCGAAACTCCTGGAGGAGCGCCTCGGATGAGTTGGGTCGCGCATCAGGAGAGGTTGATGTCGGTGATCGTCGGGCCGCATGTATCCGAGAAATCCACCGCCCTTGCGGACGCCAGCAATCAGGTCGTGTTCAAAGTCCGACCCGACGCGACGAAGAAAGAGATCAAGGACGCGGTCGAGATGCTATTCGAGGTCAAGGTCGGGAACGTCACCGTGACGAATGTGCCGGGCAAGATCAAGCGTCACGGCCAGAGTAGAGGCCGGCAGGCGGCCTGGAAGAAGGCCTATGTGCGGTTGGCGCCGGACAGCAATATCGACTTCATGGGCGTTGAGTAAAGAGACCGACGGGGAAGCGTAGTGGCCTTACGAAAATCCAAACCGACCTCGCCCGGCAGAAGATTCGTTGTCCGTGCCGTTCGGGACGACTTGCACAAAGGCAAGCCCCACGCCCCGTTGCTGTCCCCGAAGTCCAGGACGGGTGGTCGCAATAACCTCGGTCGCATCACGACGCGACACAAGGGAGGCGGACACAAACGCCACTATCGCATCGTCGATTTCAAGAGAGACAAAGACGGTGTCGCCGGTCGCATAGAGCGTATCGAGTATGACCCGAATCGGAGTGCTCATCTCGCTCTTGTGCTGTATACCGACGGAGAGCGGCGCTACATTCTGGCGCCCAGACGATGCAAGATCGGTGATCCGATTCAATCGGGTTCCGACGCCCCGATTAAGCCCGGTAATGCGCTTCGGTTGAAGAACATTCCAGTCGGCACCCTCGTTCACTGTGTGGAAATGAAGCCCGGAAAGGGCGGTCAGATCGCACGAAGCGCGGGTAGCTCGGTTCAACTCGTCGCGCGTGAAGGCCGGTATACGACGCTGCGTTTGCGCTCCGGAGAGATGCGGCGGATACACGTCGATTGTCGAGCTACCGTTGGCGAAGTCGGCAACTACGAACACAATCTGAGCAAACTAGGTAAGGCAGGCGCTAAGCGTTGGCGCGGAGTTCGGCCCACCGTCAGGGGGGTCGCGATGAATCCTGTGGATCATCCCCACGGTGGCGGCGAAGGCCGGAGTTCAGGTGGCCGCCACCCGGTGACACCGTGGGGCGTGCCGACGAAAGGCTACAAGACACGTCGCAACAAGCGTACGGGCGCCATGATCGTTCGCAGCAGGAAACAGAAGTAGGCGAGACGGCGCGGGCCGTGTAGACGCGAAGGATCAGAGTATGCCCCGTTCTATTAAAAAAGGTCCGTTCGTCGATACCCATCTGCTGAAGAAGGTGGAGGTAGCCGCCAAGAGGAATGATCGTCGGCCGATTAAGACCTGGTCGCGCCGGTCGATGGTGATCCCGGAGATGGTTGGGTTGACTATCGCCGTCCATAACGGTCGACAGCACGTGCCGATACTGGTCTCCGAAAATATGGTGGGTCACAAGCTCGGTGAGTTTGCGCCTACGCGTACGTTCAGAGGCCATGCCGGAAATCGCAAGGCCAGCTAGGCCAGGAACGTTTGAAATGGAAACTGTAGCCACACTTCGCTACGCGCGAATATCGCCTCAGAAATGCCGACTGGTAGCCAGCCTGATCAGGGGTAAGCCGGTCTCTCAGGCTCTGCATATTCTTCAATTCAGCCAGAAGAAAGCCGCTCACCTCGTGCGCAAGGTCCTGGAATCGGCGATCGCGAATGCGGAGAACAACGACGGCGCCGACATCGACGATCTCAGGGTATCGATCGTGATGATAGGTGACGCACCGACGTATTCGCGCTTCCGAGCTCGGGCGAAAGGGCGTGGAAATCGAATTATCAAACGTAATAGCCACATCACTGTTCAGGTTGCCGACGGGTAAACGCGCATGGGTCAGAAAGTTCATCCAATCGGAATTCGTCTCGGAATTACCAAAGAGTGGTCGTCGAACTGGTACGCTGACACGCAGACTTATCCAAAGTATGTTCACCAGGATCACCAGGTTCGGGAGTTCATCACGGAGAAACTCAAGGACGCCTCCGTGAGCCGTATCCAGATCGATCGACCGGCGAAGCGGGCCAACATTACGATCCACACGGCACGTCCGGGAATCGTGATCGGCAAGAAGGGCGAGGACATTGAGAGGCTTCGTATCGAAGTCGCCAATCTTTTGGGCATGGTCTTGCCTGATGTGCGGCTGAATATTGCCGAGATCAGAAAGCCCGAACTCGACGCTAAGCTCGTGGCCGAGGGAATCGCTCAGCAACTCGAGCGGCGTGTTCAATTTCGTCGCGCGATGCGTCGCGCGGTCACCAACTCGATGAGGATCGGCGCTGGCGGAATCAAGGTCAAGGTCGCAGGAAGATTGAACGGCGCAGAGATCGCGCGCTCGGAATGGTATCGGGAGGGCAGAGTCCCGTTGCATACATTTCGGGCAGATATCGACTATGGGTTGGCCGAGGCGAAAACCACGTACGGGATAATCGGCGTAAAGGTCTGGATATTCAACGGCGAGATATTCGACTCTTCTGACGGACCGACCGACTCCCAGGACTCGCCGTCACGGAAACAGGGTGAATAGAAGTGCTACAGCCGAAGCGAACTAAATTTCGCAAGCAGCACAAAGGCCGCAACCGCGGGCTTGCTCAGCGGGGTAACAGCGTTAGCTTTGGCGAGTACGGGCTGAAGGCGATTACTCGCGGCCGTCTGACAGCCCGACAGATCGAATCGGCACGTCGGGCGATGACTCGCCACGTAAAGCGAGGCGGAAAAATTTGGATTCGGGTTTTCCCCGACAAGCCGATTACGAAGAAGCCGTTGGAAGTCCGGCAAGGCAAGGGTAAGGGCAACGTGGAGTACTGGGTCGCGCTCGTACAGCCTGGGAGCGTGCTTTATGAGATATCTGGCGTGGACGAGGTCGTCGCACGCGAGGCGTTTAGACGAGCGGCGGCGAAGTTGCCCGTCGAGACCATATTCGTTTCTCGGCAGGCCGCCTGATGAAACCGCAAGAGATCAGGGCGATGTCCGATGAAGCGTTGGGCGAGGAGCTCCTTAAGTTGCGCCGCGAGCAGTTTAATATGCGGCTGAATTCCGCGACCGGTCAGGGAACGAGGCCCGACCAGTTCGGCAAAATCCGCAAGGACATTGCTCGAATAAAAACGATCTTGCGCGAGCGTGTCGGTGTCGAAGTTTCGGGGCAGAGCGAATGAATTCGGAAGAGACAGGGCAAGAGCAGGCGAGCACTGGCGTGACTCCGGACGGCGAGAAGAACCGTCGAATGGTGGTCGGGCGCGTCGTCAGCAACAAGATGAATCAGGGCGTCTCGGTCGTGGTGGAGCGTCTGATTCGCCATCCGGTGTATGGCAAGTTCATTCGTCGCACCACGAAAGTGCTTGCCCATGACGAGAAGAACGACTGCAAGGAAGGAGATACGGTTGGGATCGTTGAGTGTCGGCCGATCTCCAAGCACAAGTCCTGGCGCGTCGTGACGATAATCAAGTCGGTTCAGGCCTCGTGAGGCAGCCGAGGACAACCCGATGATTCAGACAGAGACAGTCTTGAGTGCGGCGGACAATAGCGGGGCCCGTCGTCTAATGTGCATCAAGGTATTGGGTGGCTCCAGGCGGCGGTATGCGAGAATCGGCGACGTCATAAAAGTGACCATCAAGGACGCCATTCCTCGCGGGCGAGTAAAGAAAGGCGAGATCTACACTGCCGTGGTCGTTCGAACGAGTCATGGTGTGCGACGGCCTGACGGTTCGGCTATCCGTTTCGACGGCAATGCGGCGGTCCTGCTGAACGCCCGCATGGAACCGATTGGGACGCGCATCTTCGGGCCCGTGACGCGAGAGCTGCGTACCAGTCGTTTTATGAAGATCATTTCGCTCGCGCCGGAAGTGCTGTAGGACATCAGATGAGACGTATCAGACAGGGCGATGAAGTGATCGTTATTGCCGGTAAGGACAAAGGACGCCGGGGTAACGTTATTCGCGTCTATGACGATGACAGAGTTCTCGTCGAGGGCGTCAATATCGCTCGTAAGCACCAGAAACCTAATCCCAACGCTGGTGTGCCGGGGGGCATCATCGAAAAGGAAATGCCGCTCGATACTTCGAACGTGATGGTCTACAACTCGTCGGCGGGCAAGGGCGATCGAGTCGGAATCCGGTCTCTGGCTGACGGACGAAGGGTGCGTTACTTCAAGTCTAACAACGAAGTATTGGACGGCTGAGATGAGTAGGCTCCAGGAGTTTTACCAGACAGACGCCATGCCGCAGATCATGGAGCGGCTGAAGCTCACGAATCCTATGGCGGTCCCGCGGATCAGCAAAATAACCTTAAACATGGGTGTTGGTGAGGCTCTGTTGGACCGGAAGGTACTGGAAAAAGCGGTGAGTGATCTGAAGCGAATCTCCGGACAGCAGCCCGTTATCTGTAATGCCAGAATCAGCGTCGCGACCTTCAAGGTTCGGGCAGGTTACCCGATCGGTTGCAAGGTCACGCTGAGGCGAGAGCGAATGTACGAGTTCCTGGATCGGCTGGTCAACGTTGCGATCCCGCGCGTCCGTGATTTCAGGGGGTTGAGTGCCCGATCGTTCGACGGACAAGGGAACTACAGCATTGGCGTTAAGGAGCAGATTATCTTTCCGGAGATAGACTTCGATCAAGTCGATGCGATTCGGGGGTTGGATATCACGATTACCACGACAGCGAGGAATGACGAGGAGGGCAGGGCGCTCTTGGACGCTTTTCGTTTTCCGATTCGTACCTAAGACGAGGTTACCGATGGCTAAGAAATCAATGATTGCGCGTGAGGTTAAGCGTAACGCTACCGTGAAGCGGTATGCCGCGAAGCGCGCGGAGTACCGGCGCGTCATCCGGAGTCCGTCGTCGACCGACGAAGAGAAGCAAGCTGCTCAGACAAAATTGCAAGGGCTGCCGCGCGATGCGAGTCCGGTCAGGCTACGAAACCGGTGCTCGATTTCCGGACGGCCGCACGGTTACTACCGGAAATTCGGCCTCAGCCGGAACAAATTGCGGGAGGCCACTATGCGCGGCGAGATTCCCGGTCTGTCGAAGGCGAGCTGGTGATAGGAGAGCATCATGAGCCAGACTGACCCGATCTCCGACATGTTGACGCGAATCAGGAACGGCCAGAAGGCCAAGAAGGTCAAGGTGTCGATGCCGGCCTCGACGCTGAAAGTTTCGATCGCGAAGGTATTGGAGGCTGAAGGCTATATCGATGGCGTAGCCACCGAGGACGAAGAGAACAATAAGCGAACACTGACCCTGACGCTCAGGTACCACGAGGGTCGGCCGGTGATCGAGCGCTTAGAGCGGGCGAGCAGGCCAGGTTTAAGACTCTACTCCAGGGCGAGAGAGTTGCCGACGGTCCAGGGAGGGCTCGGTGTTGTCATCGTGTCGACGTCGAGCGGGGTGATGACCGACCGAGAGGCGCGAGCGCAGGGCCATGGAGGCGAAGTTCTCTGCTTCGTGTCTTGAGCCGGGATTGAGAGTGAACGATGTCTAGAGTCGCAAAACGTCCGGTATTTCTGGAGAAAGGAGTCGAAGTCGATGTCGATGGCAGCGCTTTGACGGTCAAGGGCCCGAAGGGCAGTCTGTCTCTCGAATGCCACTCGGAGGTTGAGGTGATCGAAGATGACTCCGGTCTCGCGGTGAGCCCACGGTCCGGAAGTCGCTTCGCCAGGGCCATGGCAGGCACGACACGCTCCTTGATCAACAACATGGTCACCGGCGTTAGTGCCGGTTTCGAGCGGAAGCTGAAGTTGGTCGGCGTTGGTTACAGGGTGAAAATCCAAGGGCAGACGATCGATCTTACGCTGGGATTCTCCCATCCAGTGGTATATGAGGTGCCAGAGGGTGTCACGGTAGAGGCTCCTAGCCAGACGGAGATAGTCGTCAAGGGAATCGATAAACAGAAGGTCGGACAGGTTGCCGCGGAGATTCGAAATTTCAGGCCCCCGGAACCCTACAAGGGGAAAGGCGTGCGCTACGCCGATGAACGCATCAGACTCAAAGAAGCGAAGAAGACGGCTTAGGCGAGCTGATGGAAAAAAAACAAAGACGGCAGCGCAGGGCGAGACGGACTCGAGCGAGAATCAAGAGGCTCGGTATCTCACGTCTGTGTGTCCACCGCACGTCTCGGCATATATATGCCCAGGTCATAGCGCCGGATGGCTCCAGTGTGCTCGCTAGCGCGTCCACGATCACGAAGGATCTTCGGCAGAGCCTCGGCGTTACCGGAAACAAAGATGCCGCAACGGCGGTAGGCAAGCTCATTGCCGAGAGGGCGAAGGCGGCAGGCATAGAGCGGGTGGCGTTCGACCGCTCGGGATTTCGTTATCACGGGCGTATCAAGGCACTTGCAGAGGCCGCGAGAGAGGCTGGCTTGAATTTCTAGTTCGGGAAACTACGAATGGCGAAAACAGAAGAACTTCAGGAAAAGCTTGTCGCGGTCAATCGGGTCGCGAAGGTCGTTAAGGGTGGACGGCAATTCGGCTTCACTGCGCTGGCCGTGGTCGGTGATGGCAATGGCCGCGTTGGCTACGGATATGGGAAAGCTCGCGAGTTACCGCTCGCTATTCAGAAGGCGATGCAAGCAGGACGTCAGAATCTGTACTCGATTCATCTTAAGGATGAGACTTTGCAATACGAGCTTCGCGGGCGCCATGGTGCTACGCGAGTCTTTATGCAGCCGGCTTCGGAAGGTACCGGAATAATCGCCGGTGGCGCCATGCGCGCGGTATTCGAGTGCGCCGGTGTACGCAATGTTCTTGCCAAGAGCTACGGGTCACGAAACCCTATTAATGTTGTCCGAGCGACGGTCGATGCGTTGGTGCACATGCATTCTCCGCAGGAGATCGCAGCCAAGCGCGGCAAGTCAGTAGAAGAGATTCTTAGCTGAGACTGATATGGCGAAGGCAAAGAAGACGCTTACCGTGACGCTGCTGAAGAGCAAGCATGGGCGCACGCCGGGGCACCAGGAGTGTGTGCATGGCTTAGGTCTTCGCCGTCGCCATCAGTCCGTCGTGGTCCAAGACACTCCCGAGAACCGGGGCATGATCAATAAGGTCTCCTATCTACTGAGGATCGAGGAGTCTTAGATGCGCCTGAATACACTAAAGCCGGCCCGAGGTGCTCGCAAGAACCGCAAGCGTGTTGGTCGAGGTATTGCCGCTGGGCAGGGTAAGACGGCGGGGCGTGGCATGAAAGGTCAGCGATCGCGATCCGGCGGCTACCACAAAGTCGGCTTCGAAGGCGGTCAGATGCCTTTGCAGAGGCGGCTACCAAAGATTGGTTTTCATTCCATGCGCGCGAAATTCCGCGTCGAGGTCAGGCTGCATGAGTTGGGGCGGCTTGAGGGCGGCACCGCTGATCTGTCGAGTCTTAAGGCGGCGCGCCTGATACCGAAGCGCGCACAGCGCGCCAAGATTATTTTATCCGGGAAGCTCGATAAGCCGATAAAAGTCGTCGATGTCGCCGTGACCCCCGGTGCTCGCCGGGCGATCGAGGCCGCTGGCGGTAGTGTGGCGAGCTAGGGCGAGAAATGGCTAAGGCAGGCATAGCAAATCCGGCGGCAATACTCGGTGAGGCGACACGCTTCACCGAGCTGCGTCAACGCCTGTTTTTCCTAGTCGGCGCTTTGGTAGTCTACCGTGTCGGCACGTTTATTCCCGTGCCGGGCATAAACCCACAGGCACTCGAGCAGTTCTTCGACCAACAGTCGGGGACCATCCTGAGCATGTTCAACATGTTCTCCGGTGGCGCTCTGTCGCGACTCTCGATATTCGCGCTCGGCATCATGCCGTATATATCCGCCTCCATCATTATGCAGATGGCTACCCACGTCGTGCCGAGTCTCGGGCAGCTGCGTAAAGAAGGCGAATCCGGACGACGAAAAATCACTCAATACACCCGCTACGGAACCGTCATCCTTTGTTGTTTCCAGGCGACGGCGGCGGTGACTGCGTTGCAGAACCAGGGTGTCGTCATCAATCCTGGCACGAGTTTCGTCCTGACGGCCGCGGTGACGCTCGTTACAGGAACGATGTTCTTGATGTGGCTTGGCGAGCAGATTACGGAACGCGGGGTCGGTAATGGCATCTCCATGATAATCCTGTCCAGTATTATCTCGGGTCTCCCGGCGGCCGTTGGCGGAACCCTCGAGCTCGTCAGTACCGGCGGCATGAATCAGGCTATGCCGTTCTTGCTGGGCATACTGGTTCTTGGCGTTATTTTCTTCGTCGTCTTCATGGAGCGTGCACAGCGACGCATTACGGTAAACTACGCGAAGCGTCAACAGGGCCGTCGCATGTATGCCGGTCAGACATCGCACCTTCCGTTCAAGATCAATATGTCCGGCGTAATACCGCCGATATTCGCCTCTAGTCTGATCCTGTTCCCCGCGACCATCGCGAGCTGGTTCGGCACGAGCCAGGCGGTTTCATGGCTGCAAGGCGTCGCCGCGAGACTCTCGCCTGGGCAGCCGCTGTATATAGCTATGTACGCAGCCCTGATTATTTTCTTCTGCTTCTTCTATACGGCCCTCGTCTTTAACTCGCGAGAGACTGCCGACAACCTGAAGCGATCCGGAGCATTCATTCCCGGTATTCGCCCCGGCAAACAGACGGCAGAATATATCGACAAAGTATTGACGCGTTTGACCTTTTGGGGAGCGATCTATATCACGGCCGTTTGTTTACTGCCGGAGTTCATGATCTTGCGGTTCAACGTGCCCTTCTATTTTGGCGGAACTTCTCTTTTGATCATCGTAGTCGTCTCAATGGACTTCATGTCCCAACTTCAAGCACACATGATGAGTCACCAGTACGAGGGCCTGCTGAAGAAGGCGAATCTCCGTGGTGCTGGGCGGACCGGGTAGTCTCAGGAGGAATCGGACAATGAAAGTTAGAGCATCCGTAAAAAGAATCTGCCGTAACTGCAAGATCGTCAGACGAAAACGTGTGGTGCGAGTGATTTGCACCGATCCGCGCCATAAGCAACGACAGGGATAAGGACACACTATGGCTCGTATAGTTGGAATCAACATCCCCGTCAACAAGCACGTGGTCATCGCTTTGACACATATCTTTGGTGTTGGACGCAGCCGCGCGCAACTCGCGTGCCAGGTGGCCGAAGTAGATCCGACCGCCCAGGTTAAGGACTTGAGTGAGCCGGAAGTCGCGAAGCTCAGAGACGTCGTTGCGAAATTTACCGTGGAAGGTGACCTTCGCAGAGAGACTGCGATGAACATTAAACGACTGATGGATCTTGGTTCCTACCGCGGAATCCGTCACCGGCGTGGTCTGCCGACAAACGGGCAGCGAACTAAGACCAATGCGCGGACTCGCAAAGGTCCGCGACGGCCGATCAAGAGATAAACCGAAGGCGGCACGAGAGACGCTGAACAGCTAGGGAGAAGACATGGCCCAACCGACGAAAGGGAAGAAGAAGGTAAAACGGCAGATTCTGGATGCCGTCGCGCATATCCATGCGTCGTTCAATAACACGATCATTACCATCACCGATCGTCAGGGAAATGTGCTGTCTTGGGCGACCGCCGGTGGTTGCGGCTTCCGCGGCTCACGCAAAAGTACGCCGTTTGCCGCTCAGATCGCTGCAGAACGTGCCGGAACAGTGGCCAAGGATTTCGGAGTAAAGAATATCGAGGTCCGCGTGAAGGGCCCTGGGCCGGGACGAGAATCCGCGGTCAGGGCATTGAATGTGGTTGGCTTTAGAGTCACCCAGATCGAAGACGTAACACCTATACCTCACAACGGATGCCGACCACCGAAACGGCGTCGAGTGTAACCGGAAGTAGCAATGGCGAGATATCGAGGTCCAACATGTAAGCTTGCCCGCCGAGAGGGCACAGATCTGTTCTTGAAGAGCGGAGTCAAACCGCTGGAGGCGAAATGTAAGCTGGAAGTTCCGCCCGGCGGGCACGGTCAGCGTCGCACCCGTCTATCGGACTATGGCGTGCAGCTGCGCGAGAAACAGAAGCTGCGGCGGATGTATGGAGTGCTGGAACGTCAGTTCCGCAATTACTACAAACGCGCCGCCCGAGGTAGAGGGTCGACCGGCGAGAACCTGTTGAAGATGCTTGAATCACGATTGGACAACGTGGTCTACCGCATGGGATTCGCTTGCACTCGAGCGGAAGCCCGTCAGCTGGTAAGCCACAAAGCCATCATGGTTAATGAGCAAGTAGTCAACATTCCGTCTTTCCAGCTGAAGGCTGGACAGAAGATCGCGGTGCGCGAACGGGCGAAAGAACAGCTCCGAATCAAGGCCGCGTTGGATATCGCGACTCAAGTCGGGTTGCCGGACTGGGTCGAAGTGGATGACAAGAAGATGGAAGGAGTACTGAAGACGCTACCCGAGCGGGAAGAGATTCTTCCCGACATCAATGAAAACTTGGTAGTCGAGCTGTACTCCAAGTAACACGAGGAACTCTCTATGCAGGAATCAGCCACAGAATTTTTGCGGCCCAGGGCCGTCAACGTTCAACAAATCAACGCAAATCATGCGAAGGTTACGGTCGAACCGTTTGAACGCGGTTTCGGCCACACGCTCGGCAACGCACTTCGGCGCGTGCTGCTGTCGTCGATGCCTGGCGCGGCCGTCGTGGAAGCGGAGATCGAGGGTGTGCTGCATGAGTACACGAGCATCGAGGGCGTTCAGGAGGACGTAGTCGATATCCTTCTGAATTTAAAGTCGATTGCGATAAGAATGCATTCGCGCGACGAAGCCGAGTTGTCTCTGTCGAAGAAAGGGCCCGGCCCGGTTTTGGCTGGTGATATTCTCTGTGACCACGATGTCGAGATCGTGAATCCAGATCTTGTGATCGCGAACCTCACCCACGCTGGAGAACTAAGAGCGTTTCTCAAGGTTGTACGCGGACGCGGCTATCAGCCCGCAGTAAAACAGTCTGCTTTTGACGAGGAGACTCGCCCGATCGGACGGCTTCAACTGGACGCATCCTTTAGCCCGGTCCGTCGCGTCACCTACAGTGTCGAGAGCGCCCGCGTCGAGCAGCGTACGGATCTCGATAAGCTGATAATCGACATCGAGACTAACGGAACGATCGATCCCGAGGAGGCGATTCGTCGCGCTGGCGGTATTCTCAAAAATCAGCTGGACGTATTCGTGGATCTGCAGGGCGAGGATGAGATCGGGTTCGGCAGAGCCGAGGCTCAGATCGATCCGATTCTCCTGAGGCCTGTCGATGAGTTGGAACTGACGGTACGCTCGGCGAACTGCCTAAAGGCTGAAAACATTAATTATATCGGTGACCTGGTGCAACGCACCGAGGTGGAACTGCTACGAACCCCGAACCTCGGCAAGAAATCTCTGACCGAAATAAAAGAGGTACTCGAGGTTCACGGCTTGGCTTTGGGCATGCGGCTGGAGAGTTGGCCACCTCCGGGGCTGCATAGTGATGAAATAGAGCCGGTGTCGGTGGCATTCTAGGCTAGCAGGAGCTTACTCATGCGTCATAGGAAGTCCGGCCGCAGGCTCGGAAGGAACTCGTCACACCGCACGGCGATGTATCGGAACATGGCGGCGTCGCTAGTCCAGCACGAGACGCTTAAGACGACCCTGCCGAAAGCGAAGGAGCTCAGGCGCGTTATTGAACCTCTGATTACGTTGGCTAAGCAGGACGGAGTGTCCAGGCGCCGGCTGGCGTTCGCGCGGTTGCGAGACGACGCGGCTGTGGGCAAGCTGTTCGACGAGTTGGGACCGCGTTTCAAGGACCGTCCGGGCGGCTATCTGAGAATACTGAAGGTGGGATACCGTGCCGGAGATGCCGCGCCGATGGCCCTGGTTCAGCTCCTGGATCAGCCTGATTCCCCGGAGGAGCCCTCCGCGTCGTAGACTAGCGACTATGTTGTCGATGCGACGGCCGCGTCGCAATCTGCGGTGAGCCCGCAGGCTAGCGAAGACGATTCCTGAGTCTCCGCAGCGTGATCTTCTGCCACACGACCCTGATTCCGCGGGCGACCCGCTCGAGCTTCATCGGCCGGTAGAATTCGATATCTTCGGGAAGGATAGCGTCCACGCGCCTGTGATACTTGTGTTTTATCCAGGCGTTGTAGTCATATTGCTTCCCCCACTCGAAGAGAAATCGATTCATTCGCTGCCCGGATTCGCCTCGTGTGCATGCCAGCCCGAAATCGATGACGAATGGCCGCTCGTCCGGCCCGACGAGCAGATTGTCCTTTCGCTTCAGGTCACCGTGGGCGACACCGGCTGCGTGCATATCCGTTAGCGTCTTGAACAATCTACTGAAGAACAGTTCTCTGTTCTCCAACAGATGCTGACGTTGCCGGTAAGAATCTCCAGGGACATGCTCCAGGACGAGATGTTTGTCATCCAGCAGGCCGAGGCAACGCGGAACGCCCTGCACACCGTGCAAGCGTTCGTAGATTTCGTATTCCCGCCGAATCGCAGCCTCTCCCAATCGCCGCCAGAAGAAAGGTCCCCGAGCCCTCTTGACGACGTAGCTTCCGAAGGGTGTCTCATAGAGTTCTACCGACGCTTGGTAGCCTGCACCTAGCCGAGAACCCTTGACGCCTGGCTCGCCCGATAGAAGCGTTCTTAGTTGATCAAGCTGCGTGCACTCTAAAGATCGCTCCGCGCCGCTAGTAGTCACGGCACGCGCCATGCCACATACGCCAACGACAACAACACGTAGAGCACGATGATAGGTTCTCCGTTCTGGCGCGAACTTTTCTTCAGTGACCAGCTGCCTTCCGATGCGGCAGCGAGGTTCGAAAGCGTCGGTACCAGCGCGGGAATACGAGCCGACCACGTCTCCCAGTCGAGCCCGAACGACCGCCTCAGCTTACGGTCTTCGTATTCGATGGCCGCTGGATAGTAGAAGCAGAAGAATAGGAGCGCCAGCGGTGCCGCCCACCAAACCCCACTGGCGATGGAAAACCCGATAATTATCATAATGTTACCAGTGTATAGCGGATGGCGAACCAACGCATAGGGGCCGTGGGTTGCGAGCTGTTCGTTCTTCGAGATAAAGCCACTGGCATAGAGCCGTGATCCGGTTCCCGCAAGAACCAGTGGCGCGCCTAGCAACAGCAGCTCGAACGTCGGTCGCGCGACGAGAGCGAACAGGGCGATCAGAACGACGGCGAGGACTTGTCTCGATGCTTCGTGGTAGCGCAATTCTCGAACGGCGTGACGCAGGCCGGTGAGCGGCGGTAGTTCGTCTGTTCTGTGTGACATATCGGCGGTCCTCTCCGCGGCCTTCTTATTACTGCGTCCGCTGCGATTCCAGTCTGAAAGTCAAGATTCGGCGGCGCTGAGTAATGCTTGGCGCGAAAGGTTGCGTGAGGCGGTGTCGGTAACCAGCACGTCGTCTTCTACTCGGAGACCGCCGCACGGAAGGAGCGCCGCAATTTTATCCCAGTTCACGCTGCTCCCCGAAGCCGTCCGCTTCAGTCGATCCAACAGCGACGGGATAAAATAAAGGCCCGGCTCTATCGTGACGACGAAACCCGGCGCGAGTACCCTGGTCAGCCGCAGCAGCGAATGTTCGTCCGGCGGCTTGCGTTGGGCGCCGTCCGGAGTTGCGAGATGCCCTCCCGCATCGTGGACCTGTAACCCAAGGAGATGCCCGAGCCCGTGGGGTAGAAAAGTTCTCGTGATGCCGGCTGCGTACGCTTCCTCTTCACTGCAGCGAATCAGATCGTGCTGCTTCAGAATGCCTGCCAGGAGCCGATGCGCCGTGTCGTTGAGATCCACGAAATCCGTACCGTTCAGCGCGTCGTCGCAAAGTGCCTGCTGCATGATTTCCATCGAGTCGACCAGTGACTGAAATTGCGGCTCGCCCCGAACGTACGTTCGAGTGATGTCCGATGCGTAACCGTTCACCTGTGCGCCTGCATCGAGCAGAAACGATCGAGTCTTCCTGGGCGCTTCGCGCCGAAGATTCTGATAGTGCAGTATGGAAGCATGCTCGTTCAGCGCGACAATATTGGGATATGGTAAATCCACTTCGGTTTGTCCGCTCGCCGTGCAGTAGGCTTGATGCAGGTAAAACTCGGAAACTCCGTCAACGAGTGCGCGCTGTGCGGCTACGTGACCGACGGCCGCGATCTCAGCGGCGTGCTCGATGCACTTGACCTCGTATGGTGTCTTGTAGGCACGAAGATAGTCGAGATGGTTGAGAAGCGTTTCATCGTTTACCGACGAGAAACTCGCGGTGTGTCCAGCCGGCTCACCGATGGCCGCTACGCCGGAACCAACGGAGCCGAGTTCTTTGATGACGTCGGCCGGCGATGCGGCCTGCCGAATGTCGAAGTGCTCCAACCAGTAACCGGCCGGCTTCTCGGGAGGCTCGTGCCAGAAACCGTCCTCGCGTAGCTCGATCAGCAGCGGCCGCTCGCCCGGGGTCAGTCGCAGCGCGGATCCGGGCTGGTCAGTCAGAGGCACCCAGGCCTTGAAATAGGGCTCGACCGAATAGGGATAGGTTAGGTCGTCGCGGAAGCGAATCTTCTCTGCGCCCGAGAACACGACCACACTATCGAGACCGGCTGCAGTAAGAGCCGCAGATAGACGCTCGTCCCACTCTGCCAGATGCCGGGCATAGAGGCCTGCCCAATCGCGCTGTAACTCTTGATTTGTCATCGACTCCATCAATACGCTCAGACCGAAGAATCTGTTAACAGTTTGCGAAAACTCGTGAATAATAGGGCCCCTGGCGGCAGGTACCAAGCCCGAGACGTTTGCCGGGGCCGCTCCTCAGAGACTGTGATGTGGTGGATTTCAACTTCGACTGATGAATAGGCTTCTCGAACACCAGCGCGCAACCCGCTCGGTCGTGATGGCTACTTCCGGTATGGCTGCGACGAGTCATCCGCTCGCTACGCAGATCGCCGTGCAGATCCTTAGGCAGGGTGGTTCAGCCGTGGACGCGGCGATCGGCGCCAATGCGGCATTGGGATTGATGGAGCCCACCGGAGCGGGTGTCGGCGGCGATCTCTTCGCGATCGTCTGGGACGCGAAGAGACGACAGTTGCGTGGACTCAATGCCAGCGGTCGCTCGCCGTTAAATTTGACGCTGGCGGAATTGCGCGCGATGGGGCTCGAGAAAATCCCAGCCTACGGGCCGCTCTCGGTTAGTGTGCCGGGGGCCGTCGACGGCTGGTTCGAGCTTCATGCGGCGTTCGGCAAGCTCGAGTTCTCTGAACTCCTTGCGCCGGCGATCGATTACGCCGAGCGAGGCTTCGCGGTGACCGAGGTCATCGCGGGTGAGTGGGCAGACAGCGCCACGCTTCTCGAAACATTTCCGGGTTACGCTGATGTCTTCATGCCCGATGGACGGGCGCCTGCCGCGGGGGACGTATTCAGGAATCCGCGACTCGCGATGACTTATCGTGCGATCGTGCAGCATGGACGCGCGGCTTTCTACGAAGGTGAGATCGCACGGGAGATCGTGGACTATATGCGCGCCAACGGCGGCTATCTGCGCGCGGAAGACCTCGCGCAACACCGTTCGGAGTGGGTGGAGCCTGTGGCTACGAACTATCGAGGCTATGACGTCTGGGAGTTGCCGCCGAATGGTCAGGGAATCGCGGTGTTACAGATGCTGAACATCCTCGAGGCCTATGACCTGGAAGCGCTCGGCTGGGGTAGTCATGAGTACCTGCATTTGCTGATCGAGGCGAAGAAGCTCGCGTTCGAGGATCGTGCTCACTACTACGCCGATCCGGCGTTCGGCGATGTTCCGGTGACCAGCCTGATCTCAAAAGAATATGCGCTGGACAGACGGCGATTGATCGATCCTCTGCAAGCGTCCCGTGATCTCGCTTACGGCGATCCCGCTTCGCTGCAACACGGCGATACCGTCTATCTGACGGTCGCAGACCAGGACGGCAACATGGTGTCGTTGATTCAAAGCAACTATCGCGGTATGGGATCGGGGATGACACCCGGTCAGCTCGGGTTCGTGCTTCACAACCGCGGCGAACTCTTCAGTCTGAACTCGGCGGATCCAAACGTCTACGAGCCCGGCAAGCGCCCGTTCCACACCCTGATTCCGGCGTTCGTTACGAAAGACGACGAGCCGTTCTTGAGTTTCGGTGTGATGGGGGCCGACATGCAACCGCAAGGGCACGTTCAGATTCTCGTAAACCTGATAGATTTCGGGATGAATGTTCAGCAGGCGGGCGATGCGCCGCGAGTTCGGCATAACGGCTCGAGCACGCCCACCGGCGAGAAGATGGCGCATGGCGGCGTTGTGTATCTCGAGTCCGGTTATGGTGCCGAGACGTCGGCGGCCCTGGAGGCGCTAGGGCACGTGATCGGCCGCGACGACTTGGCCTTCGGTGGTTATCAAGCTATCTGCTGGGACAGGGAGCGACGGGTGTATCAAGGGGCGTCGGAGTCGAGGAAAGACGGCCACGCCGCGGGTTACTAGTGGTCCAACAAGGCTATATTGAGGGGCCGCTAGCTTCGGATCGGGAACGATGGATAGAGTACTAACGGGTATCACGACGACGGGAACGCCGCATATCGGCAACTACGCTGGAGCCATTCGCCCGGCGGTTGCCGCGAGCGCGGCCAGAGACGTGGAGTCATTCTTCCTGGTCGCAGATTATCACTCGCTTGTGAAGGGTCAGGATCCCGCTCAGGTCGCTCAGGCGACCCTGGAGATCGCCGCAAGCTGGTTGGCGACGGGACTCGATACCGAGAGCATCTTCTATCGTCAGTCAGACGTACCCGAGATCATGGAGTTGACGTGGATATTGACCTGCATGACGGCCAAGGGGCTGATGAACCGTGCTCATGCCTACAAAGCGACTGTTGCCGAGAACGAGGCGAGCCAGAACAAGGATCCCGACAAGGGTGTCACGATGGGCTTGTTCTGCTATCCGATATTAATGGCCGCAGATATTCTGATCTTTAAGGCGAACAAAATCCCGGTCGGTAAAGATCAGGTCCAGCATGTGGAGATGGCTCGCGATATCGCCGGACGTTTCAATCATCGTTATGGCGGGATTCTTGTGCTCCCGGAGGCGGTTGTCGGTGACAATACGGCGGTACTGCCTGGGCTCGACGGACGAAAGATGTCGAAGAGTTACGGCAACGCTATTCCGCTGTTCGCCGAGGAGAAACAACTCCACAAGCTGATCATGCGGATAAAAACCAACTCTCAAGAGCCGGGCGAGCCGAAGGATCCGGCTGAGAGTTCATTGTTCGCCATCTACAGTGCGTTCGCCGATCACGAGGAAATAGAGGCGATGCGGGCCCGGTACGCCGAAGGCATCGCCTGGGGTGAGATGAAAACCGCACTGTTCGAATATCTCAACGAGCACCTGAGGACGTCACGGGAGGAGTATCGGCGCCTGCTGGCCGCGCCCGACCACGTCGAAGGCGTCCTACAACAAGGCGCGCAGAGGGCTCGAGCGATCAGCGGCCCGGTTCTCGCAGAGATTCGGGACGCCGTCGGCATCAGAGCTCTGGGTTAGCCCGCGGCGCAATAGGTATCGTCTAGCAGGTTGTTGAAAAAACTCAGGCGGCACAATACTGCGTTAAGAATCGACTCAATAATGCGGGGCCGCGCAGCGGCAAACTGCGTGTACACTGCGCTTTTTCGCCGATTCGTGCCTTGTCTTGCGCTCGCCTGAGTTCTTTCAACGGCCTGCTTGTCTAGGGGTGTCGGTCGCGGTTCCGTCCTCCGCCTTCAATAACTCTGCGAGGCATCGTCCGGTGTGGGAATCGGCGTGCGCGAGAAGCATCTCGGGCGTGCCGGTAGCGACAACCTCCCCGCCGCCGACCCCGCCTTCCGGGCCAAGGTCGATAATCCAATCCGCCGTCTTGATGACTTCGAGGTTATGCTCTATGACGACGATGGTATTGCCCTGGTCCCTGAGTTTGTAGAGGACCTCCAAGAGCTGAGCGATATCGTGAAAATGCAGACCCGTCGTCGGCTCATCGAGTATGTATAGCGTCGCGCCCGTGCTGCGTTTGGACAACTCCTTCGCAAGCTTCACGCGCTGCGCTTCTCCGCCCGAGAGCGTCGTCGCATTCTGCCCGAGCGTGATATACGTCAGACCAACCGCCGCGAGTGTCTCGAGTTTTCTGGCAATCTGCGGCACATTACGGAAGAACGCCAGCGCGTCTTCCACCGTGAATTGCAGGATCTCATGGATATTCTTCCCCTTGTAGCGAATGTCCAACGTCTCTCGGTTGTAACGCTTGCCGATACAGACGTCGCAAGAGACGTATACGTCGGGTAAGAAATGCATTTCGACTTTGATGACGCCGTCACCCTGGCAGGATTCGCAGCGGCCCCCTTTGACGTTGAAGCTGAATCGTCCTGGCTGATAACCCCGCGACCGAGCTTCCTGCGTCGCCGCGAATAGTTCTCGGATCGGAGTGAATAACCCGGTGTAGGTGGCGGGGTTTGAGCGCGGAGTCCGGCCGATCGGACTTTGACTGATGTCGATTACCCGATCGATCTGCTCAAGCCCTGCCACGCTATCGACCGGCGCGGAATCATAGGTGGTCTTGTTGATCTTCTCCGCGGCCAGCCGGTACAGAGTGTCGTTGATCAGAGTGCTCTTGCCGGAGCCCGAGACGCCGGTAACGCAGCTGATGAGCCCTAGAGGCACATCGACGTTGATGTTCTTGAGATTGTTGCCGCGAGCGCCATAGATGCTGATGACCGTCTGCGGGTCGAATGCGCGTCGCTCGGGCGGCAGCGGTATCCTGCGGCGGCCGGCCAGATATTGCCCCGTCAAGGATGCAGGGTTCTCCGCGATGTCTTCCGGCGTGCCCTCGGCGACGACTTGACCGCCGTGGATACCGGCACCCGGTCCCAAATCCACGACGTGGTCCGCCGCGAGAATCGCGTCCGCATCGTGTTCCACGATCAGAACCGTGTTGCCGAGGTCACGGAGCTGTCGAAGCGTTTCCAGCAGCCGCCTGTGATCCCGCTGATGCAGCCCGATCGACGGTTCGTCGAGGATATACATGACACCCACGAGGCTCGAGCCAATCTGACTCGCCAGCCTGATGCGTTGTGCTTCGCCCCCGGAGAGGGTCTCCGCGCTCCGGTCCAATGTCAGGTAATCGAGGCCGACGTCCGCCAGAAAACTGACTCGATTCCGAATCTCTTTGACGATCTTCTCGGCGACCTCACCACGCCAGCCGGCGAGCTTGAGGTCGGTAAAGAAATCCAGCGCTTCGCTGACACTCAATGCCGTAATCTGCGGCAACGAGTTGCCTTGTACGGTCACGCTCCGCGCCGCCTCGTTCAGGCGCGTACCCGCGCAGCTCTTGCATGAGCGGATGCTCTGGTATTTGCCCAACTCCTCCCTGACCGCGTTCGATTCCGTCTCCTGGTAACGGCGTCGCATATTGGGAATGATGCCTTCGAACGCATGCCGCCACTGACTCTCGCTCCCTTTGGCGTTGACGTAGGAAAACTGAATTCGCTCCCCCTTGCTGCCGTGTAGTACGACGTCCTGGATACGCTGCGGGAGGGATTCGAAGGGTGCCTCTATGTCGAACGAATAGTGTTTGGCCAGCGATTGGATCAGCTGGAAATAATACGGGTTCCGGCGGTCCCAGCCCCGCACTGCGCCACCGGCGAGCGACAGATGTGGATGCATCACGACACGCTGCGTATCGAAGAATCGGCGGACGCCGAGCCCGTCACACTCCGGACACGCGCCGGACGGACTATTGAAGGAGAAGAGTCGCGGCTCGAGCTCGGCGATGCTGTAGCCGCAGATGGGACAAGCGAACTTATCCGAGAAGACCATCGCGGCTTCGGCCGGCGCATCGAGCAATACGATCTGCGCGACACCCTCCGCGAGGCCCAACGCCGTCTCGAACGATTCCGCGAGCCTGAGCCGCAGCTCGGGCCGAACGCGCAGCCGATCCACGACGGCCTGGATATCGTGCTTGCGCCGCCGATCCAAACTCGGTGGGTCGTCGAGTTCGACGACATCACCGTCGATCCGGGCGCGGACGAAACCCTGTGCCCTGAGGTCCGCGATGACCTGGGTGTGCTCACCCTTGCGTGCGTTAACGACCGGGGCCAGCAGCATCACGCGTGTCCCTTCCTCCAGAGCGAGGACCTGGTCGACCATCTCGGATACGTTCTGAACGTCCAATGCGGTGTCGTGTATCGGGCACGACGGTATACCGGCACGGGCAAACAGTAACCGCAGGTAGTCGTAGATCTCGGTGACCGTGCCCACGGTAGACCGCGGGTTATGAGACGTCGATTTCTGCTGGATGGCGATGGCCGGCGAGAGCCCCTCGATATGATCGACATCGGGCTTCTCCATCATCGACAGAAACTGCCGGGCGTAGGCCGACAGGGACTCGACATAGCGGCGTTGCCCCTCGGCGTAGAGCGTGTCGAAGGCGAGCGACGATTTTCCGGAACCCGACAACCCCGTGAGCACGATCAGCCGATCCCTGGGTAGGTCCAGGTCGATGTTCTTCAGATTATGGGTGCGGGCACCACGGATCTGTATGTGGCTCGTGGACACTGCGTCAGTCCCTCGCGCAGGCAATCCCCTACTATACGACGCCGCAAAACCCCGGCGCAAAGATCCGCCGCCCGCCCGGAACGCCGCCGCCAGCGGGGCGGCCGCCTGGCCGCGGTCCGACCGGCCTCTTTATCCAGGCTCCGCCGACAAACCCAGGTGCCTTTGTCGAGACCACGGCGTACAATGACCGGCTCGGGCTCGTATGAAGCCGGACACCAGACTAACAAGGAGCTCGAATGGCAAGAGGCATCAATAAAGTTATTCTCGTCGGCAACCTGGGCGCGGATCCGGAATCACGCGCCATGCCGAGCGGCAGCGCCGTGACGAACATCCGCGTGGCGACGAGTGAGTCCTGGAAGGACAAGAATACTGGCGATCAGCAAGAGCGGACTGAGTGGCATAGCGTCGCCTTTTTTGGCCGCCTCGCGGAGGTCGCGGCGGAATATCTACACAAGGGCTCTCAAGTCTATATCGAGGGCAAGATCCGAACCCGCAAGTGGCAGGATCGTGACGGCAACGATCGATGGTCCACGGAGATCATCGCGAACGAGATGCAGATGCTTGGCGGACGTGCGGGTTCGGGCGCGCCGGCGCAGGCGGAAGCCGTCGCCGAGGCCCCGCAAGCCAGCTCGGAGTTTAACGACGACATCCCGTTCTGATGTTGGGCCCGGAGGCATCCTGAGGCCGTCCGATCAGCCACCCCGCTGCGGCAATCGCCGGGGACGAACTCGCCGGGAACACCCATATTTATCTTTATATAACAATAGCTTAGGGTAATATGGCTGATCGACTCTTCATCAAGACGTATGGCTGTCAGATGAACGAATACGACTCGGCGAAGATGGTCGACGTTCTGAAGGGAGCGCTGGGCGTCGAGGAGACCGACCACGCGGAGGGAGCTGACATCCTCCTGCTCAATACCTGCTCGGTCCGCGAGAAGGCACAGGAAAAAGTGTTCTCCCAGCTAGGCCGGTGGCGCCTGCAGAAGCGCGAGAACCCCCATACGATAATCGGCGTAGGCGGCTGCGTAGCCAGCCAGGAAGGCGAGGCGATTCTACGCCGGGCGCCGTTCGTCGACCTGGTATTCGGCCCGCAAACGTTGCATCGGCTACCGGCGATGATCGCGAAGGTACGCTCCGGTCACCCCGGAGTCGTCGACGTCAGTTTTCCTGAAATAGAGAAGTTCGATCGGATTCCTGCGGCCAAGGAGTCGGCCTGCTCGGCCTTCGTCTCGGTCATGGAAGGGTGCAGTAAATATTGTACTTTCTGTGTCGTGCCTTACACGCGCGGCGAGGAGATCAGCCGGCCCCTGGACGACGTCATCGCGGAAGTCGCTGGTCTCGTGGAGCTGGGTGTGAAGGAAGTCAACCTCCTCGGTCAGAACGTCAACGCCTATCGGGGCCCGGCCCACGGCGGTGGCTTCGCCGACCTCGCGACGCTGATTCATTACGTCGCCGCCATCGAGGGTATCGACCGTATCCGGTTCACGACCTCGCACCCGGTCGAGTTCACGAAGCCGCTGATCGAAGCCTACGGCCAGGTCGAGCAGCTTGCGAGCTACCTGCACCTGCCGGTGCAGAGCGGTTCCGACCGGATACTTGGGCTGATGAAGCGCGGCCACACGATCGAGGCGTACAAAGAAAAAATCCGGATGCTGCGTGCGGTGAGACCGGGCATCTCGATATCCTCAGACTTTATCGTCGGTTTCCCCGGCGAAGAAGAAGCGGACTTCGAAGCGACGCTGGACCTGATCCGCGAAGTGGGCTTCGATCAGTCATTCAGCTTCATCTACAGCCCCCGGCCCGGTACGCCCGCTGCTTCCATCCACGACCCGATACCCCGCGAAGTCAAACAACGCCGGCTCGCCGATCTTCAGGCGCTGATCAACAGCCAGGCCAGCGCCATAAGCCGGGGGATGATCGGCCAGGTTCAGCGCGTGCTGGTGGAGAAACCGTCTAGAAGGTCACCGCGCGAGCTGGCCGGACGGACCGAGAACAATCGCTGGGTCAATTTTCTGGCCGACCCGCGACTGGTCGGTTCGTTCGCGGACGTCATGATCGTCGCGGCGCTGCCAAACTGTCTTCGAGGCCGCCTGCTTGCATCCACAGTAGCCCGGTCCGTTGCCTGATACTGCTCAGAGCGCCAACTCGATCCATGTCAGCCTGTCGCCGGATGATCATCGGCGCATGGCGAATCTATGCGGCCACCTTGACGAGCATTTGCGGCAGCTCGAGGACCGGCTTGAGATTCAGCTCAAGAGTCGCGGCAATCACTTCCAGTTGACGGGCTCCGCGCACGCCGTGGAGATCGGCCGTCGAGTACTGGAGGAGCTGTATGCCCTGACCGAGGCCGAGACGCTGAATCCTGAACGGGTACACATTAGCCTGCTGGAACACTTGCGGCCGAACAGCGAGGCTCAGGCCGACGATCTGACCTTCCACACGAGACGCCGTGATATTCGTGCCAGAGGCCCGAATCAGCTCGCGTACGCTCGCGCCATGCGCGACAAGGACCTGACGTTCGGTATCGGGCCGGCCGGCACCGGCAAGACCTATTTGGCCGTTGCCGCCAGCGTCGACGCGCTGGAGTCCGATCTTGTGCGCCGTATCGTACTGGTGCGGCCCGCTGTCGAGGCCGGCGAGAAGCTCGGGTTCCTGCCCGGCGACATGTCCCAGAAGGTCGATCCCTATCTCAGGCCGATGTACGACGCGCTCTACGAGATGTTGGGCTTCGATCGAGTCGGGCGGTTAGTCGAGAGAAATATCATAGAGATCGCACCGCTGGCGTTTATGCGAGGCCGCACGCTGAACGAATCGTTCGTGATCCTTGACGAGGCTCAAAACACGACCGCCGAGCAAATGAAAATGTTTCTGACCCGAATCGGATTTGGCTCTCGCGCCGTGGTCACCGGAGACGTGACGCAGACGGATCTGCCACGCGGGCGTGAATCCGGGCTCAACCATGTCAGCCGAGTGCTCGAAGGCTTAACGGAAGTCGCGTTCGTGCACTTCGGCGTAGACGATGTCGTGCGTCATCCACTGGTGCAAAAAATGGTCGAGGCTTATGCCCGAGACGAGGAGCGCGGGCAGAGGTCGACCTGATGACCGTGACCGATCAGCGCGGCGGACTGGAGATCCATGTCCAGGTCGCTTCCTCTTGCGAGTCGGTGCCCAGCCCGAAGAGTCTGCGGACGTGGGTTCGGTGCGCCGTGGATAACAAATTACGTGGCGAACTGACCGTGCGAATAGTCGACGAGCCGGAAGGCGCGGAGTTGAACGAGCGTTACCGGCACGTCCACGGAGCGACGAACGTGCTCGCCTTTCCTGCGGGCCAAACCGTCCTGCCGACGACCGACGAGCCGCCAGTGGTTGGAGACCTGGTTATCTGCGCACCTGTAGTCGAGCGGGAGGCTCGCGCTCAGGGCAAGCCGCTGGAAGCCTACTGGGCTCATATCGCCATCCATGGCGCACTGCATCTGCTGGGATTCGATCACGGCCACGACGATGAGACCCGGGTGATGGAAGCCAGGGAGATCGAGCTTCTGGAATCATTGGGATTCGCTGCCTCTCGCCTTAGCGACGGCTGACCGCTTGCAAGCCGCCTACGGGGATAGCAAGATATGGGGCATCGATGCCTGACGAATTACCTTCCAATAAAAGCATCAGCGCACGGTCCGGTTGGTGGTCTCGGCTCTTTCATCGCCGTCGTGACGACGCTGACGGAAGAGAGGGAATAGCCGCGTTTCTGGCGGAATGCCGGCGGCGGAACCTGTTGGCCGGTGAGGAGCACGCGATGCTCCAGGGGGTCCTGGAGGTCTCGGCGACGCAGGTCCGAGACATCATGGTGCCTCGCTCCCATATGGTGGTCCTGGATCTGGAGGATCCCTACAACGAGCTGCTCGATACGATCTTGGCGTCCGGCCACTCACGTTTCCCCGTTATCGGTGACGACCGGGATCAGGTCGTCGGCATCCTATTGGCGAAAGATCTGCTGAAGCGGTTCAGGGACGACCAACAGACGCAGGAACTCGGCCTGCGGGAGTTGCTCCGTGAGCCGGTATTCATTCCGGAAAGTAAACGACTGAATGCCCTTCTGACGCAGTTCAGGGAGAGCCATAACCATATCGCGATCGTCGTCGACGAGTACGGCGGGGTAGCCGGGCTCGCAACGATCGAGGACGTACTCGAGCAGATCGTCGGCGACATCGATGATGAGCATGACCCGGAGGAGGCCGACGACATTCAAGTCCAGGACGACGGCCGGATCATCGTGCTCGCGCTGACGAGAATCGACGACCTCAACGAGTACTTCGACATCTCGTTGAGCGACGAGGAGTACGACACCGTCGGCGGCCTGATCATGCACGAGCTCGGCCGTGTGCCACGCAAAGGAGAGGTGCTCGAGGTCGCCGGGGTCCGGTTCAGTGTATTGCGGGCGGATCGCAGACGTATTCATGCGTTGGAGGCTGTCCGCCTTTCTGGCCCAAGCGCTGATTGACACCGCTCCGTCTTATCGGCTTCACCCTGATGCGCCATGCCGGCTAAGCTGAACTTCCTGCTCGTCGCGGCCGCGGGCGGCCTGCTGACATTCTCCTACGCGCCGTTCGATCTGTTCTGGGTTGCGCCGATCAGTTTCGGTGTGCTGATGGTCGCGTGGCGCGGGGCGACTCCCGGGCGCGCATTCAGCTTGGGCCTTGCATTCGGCGCGGCGAGTTTTCTTGCCGGAGTTCACTGGGTATACGTCAGCATCCACGACTTCGGCCCCGCGCCCGCTGTCCTCGCCGCGTTCTTGACCATTTCGCTCGTCGCCGTGCTCGCGGTTTTCGTTGCGATCGCCGGATGGGTGGCGGCGCGATGGTTTACGACCGACGGACCGCGCGCGTGGCTCGTCGTCTTCCCGGCCCTGTGGGTACTGACGGAATGGTGGCGCGGTTGGTTCCTCAGCGGTCTCGGCTGGTTGGCCGCCGGATACAGTCAGACCGATTCCTGGCTTATGGGGTACGCTGCGATCGGCGGAGTCCATTTAATGAGTTGGGCTGTGCTAGCGACCGCCGGCGCTCTGGTGACGTTTGGTCTGGGTGCGATGAGGATGCGCGTCGTCGCCGGTGTTCTGCTGCTGGCGTTATGGGCCGGGGCGTACCTGGCCAGCGGGGCGCGTTGGACCCAACCGAGCGGAACCGTGCTGACGGTAGCACTCGTGCAAGGCGCCGTGCCTCAGGACATCAAGTGGCAACCGAGCCAGTTCGTGCCGACGCTCGATCTGTACCGCGACCTGACCTACGAGAGTCAAGGCAGCAGCTTGATCGTTTGGCCGGAGGCCGCGATCCCAGCCCTGTATCAGCGGGTCGTCGACTATCTGTCTGAGACCGAGCGCTGGGCACAACAGCACGGGGGAACCGTGATGCTCGGGATCTTGAGGGCGGATCCTGAAGGTGAGACGTTCCAGAATGCGTTGGTAGCCCTAGGCGATCCGTCGACGTTCTACGTCAAGCGTCACCTGGTCCCCTACGGGGAGTACTTTCCGGTCCCCGGCTTCGTCCGCAGCTGGCTGAGGCTGATGAGCTTGCCATACACCGATGCCGTACGCGGAGAAGCGGGGCAGCCCCCTCTCGACGTCGCCGGAGAGAAGATCGCGGTAACGATCTGCTACGAGGACGTGTTCGGGGCGGAGCAGCTGCATTATTTTCCCGAGGCGACCCTGCTCGTCAACGTCAGCAACGATGCGTGGTTCGGCGATACTATCGCCCCGCACCAGCATCTGCAGATCGCGAGAGTCAGAGCGGCCGAGGTTGGGCGATATCTTCTGCGTGCGACGAACACGGGCGTATCGGCAATAATCGACGCTCGGGGCGGTGTCGTAGCACGATCTCCGCAGTTCGAGCCACATGTTCTGAAAGGGGCCGTCCAGGGGTTCACGGGCGCGACACCCTATGTGCGTTGGGGAAACTATGGAGTGGTAATCGGCGCGCTGGTCGTATTGCTGTCTCAGTTAGCGATTACGAAATTCACGATTCGCTCCGGGACATAGATCGCCCGTACAACTCGTTTGCCTTGCAGATAGCGGGACACATTGCCGTCTTCCCGGGCTAGCTTCAGGACCAGGTCTTCCGTCGCGTCCGCGGGTATCTCGATGCGGCCGCGAATCTTGCCGTTGACCTGAACCGGGACCACGATCGTCTCAGTCTTCATAAGCTCGGCATCGAACTCGGGCCACGCCGCGTAGGCCAAGGATTCCTCGTGGCCTAACCGTTCCCAGAGCTCCTCGGCGATGTGCGGTGCGAGCGGCGCCAGGATCAACACGAATGGTTCCACGACGTCGCGCGGCAACACCGGCCATTTGGTCGCGGTGTTGGTGAATTCCATCAACGCCGCTATCGCTGTATTGAATCGCAGGTTCTCTATGTCTTCCGTGACCTTCGCGATGGTCTGGTGCAGGGAATGCAGTTGTTCGGGCGACGGCGGCGAGTCTTGTACGGTCTGATTCAGCCCGCCGCCATCCGTTGCTGCGATCAGGCGCCAGACTCTGTTCAGAAACCGATGGGTACCCTCAACGCCGCGAGTGTTCCAGGGTTTCACTTGCTCCAACGGTCCCATGAACATTTCGTACAGTCGGAAGGCGTCCGCGCCGTGCGCTGCGACGACTTCGTCCGGCGCTACGACGTTGCCGCGGCTCTTGCTCATCTTATGGGCTCTCGCGTCCACGCGGATCGTCTCGTCGTCGATCAGCACGAAGTGATCGCCGCGTTTCGTGACGGCCTCCGGAGCAACGGTCTCGTCACGCAGCTCCCGCCCCGAGCGAAGATCCTTGCCGGAGCGAACGTGTTCGGCGGATACGGTCTGGCCTTCGGCGTCGACGAATTTTGTGTATTCGAGTTCGCCGAGAATCATGCCCTGGTGTACAAGCTTTTTGAATGGCTCGGGCGTGGGCACGATACCGGCGTCATACAGCACTTTGTGCCAGAAACGTGCGTAGAGGAGATGAAGGACGGCGTGTTCGGCGCCGCCGACATAGAGATCGATCGGCAGCCAGTAGCGTGCCTGATCTTCGGCGACGAGTTGTTGGTCGTTGTCGGGATCGAGATAGCGCAGGTAGTACCAACAGGAGCCCGCCCACTGGGGCATCGTGTTGGTTTCCCGACGCGCGGGCCGACCGGTCTCGGGGTCCGACGTCTCCAGCCACTCCTTCGCCGCAGCCAATGGGCCCTCGGGGGAGCCACTCGGCTTGAATTCCTCAAGGTCCGGCAGCGTGACCGGCAGCGCCTCGTCAGGTACCGTCTTCGGCATGCCGTCGACGAAGATGATAGGGAAAGGCTCGCCCCAGTAACGCTGACGGGAGAAGAGCCAGTCGCGCAATTTGTAGTTGACCTTCGCCGTCCCGTGACCTTCCGTTTCGAGCCACGCGATTGTCTTGGCTTTGGCCTCGCCCGTGGTCAGACCGTCCAGGAAGCCGCTGTTGACCACCTGGCCGTCGCCGAGATAGGCCTCGCCGTCGAACTCGTCGGGCGGCTGGACCGTGCGAACGATTGGCAAGTCGAACGTCTTGGCGAAATCCCAATCTCGTTGATCTTGACCGGGCACGGCCATGATCGCACCGGTCCCATAGCTCGCGAGCACATAGTCGGCGATCCATACCGGTATCGGCTCGCCGTTGGCGGGGTTGACCGCGTAGCCACCCGTGAACACGCCGGTCTTGTCTTTCTGCAGCTCGGCGCGTTCGAAGTCGCTCTTTCGCGCGGCCTCCTGCTGGTAGTGCTCGACGATGGTTCTTTCGGCGTCGCCGGTCAGGGCGCCGACGAGTGGATGTTCCGGGGAGAGGACCATATAGGTGGCCCCGAACAGCGTGTCGGGGCGCGTCGTGAACACCCGAATCGAACCACGCGATTCTCCGCCGATCTGGAAGTCGATCTCCGCGCCTTCGCTGCGACCGATCCAGTTACGCTGCATCTCCTTCGTACTCTCCGGCCAGTCCAGCCCGTCGAGGCCGCCCAATAGGTCGTCGGCGTATTCGGTGATTCCGAGCACCCATTGACGCAGCGGGCGTCGAACGCAGTCGAACCCGCCGACCTCCGATAGGCCATCGACGACTTCTTCGTTCGCGAGCGTCGTGCCCAGTTCCGGGCACCACCAGACCGGTAACTCCTCCTGATACGCCAGGCCGCGGTCGTAGAGCTGCTTGAAGATCCATTGCGTCCATTTGTAGTAGCTCGGGTCGGTCGTGTTCACCTCCCGGTCCCAATCGTAGGAGAACCCGAGCGATTTCAGCTGCGCACGAAAGCGGGAGATATTCTGCTCGGTCGTGTGCATCGGGTGCGTGCCGGTCTTGAGCGCGTACTGTTCTGCCGGCAGGCCGAACGCGTCCCAACCCATCGGATGCAGCACGTTGAACCCCCGCATTCGCTTGTAGCGAGAGACGATGTCGGACGCGGTGTAGCCTTCGGGATGTCCGACGTGCAGCCCGTCGCCGCTGGGATACGGGAACATATCCAGCGCATAAAATTTCGGGCGAGACCGATCGACCTCCGCTGGAGTCCTGAAGGTCTTGTTAAGCTCCCAGTAGCGTTGCCACTTCGGCTCGATCTCCTTGAACGGATATCCTGCCATCGTCCTCTGCTGTCCTTGCTGTCCTTGCTGTCCTCGGGCCGGTGGAAATTCGCGCCCACGCTTCGGCGACGCTCGTTAGAGGCGCGAGATGGTGTCGGATGATCTTTGTAAAACCGGTTAGAATCAAGCACCTGATGTATAGCAACGCAGCCCCGGTTCCGCTGAGATGAGCGCCTCGCAGCGGCAGTGCTTCCTCGTAGCTCTCGGGTCCGCCCTGTTGAGCGCGGTCAGCCTGGGCGGCTGCGGCTTCCATCTCGAGGGCACGGGGACGTTGCCTGCGGCGGCGACAGTGACTTATCTCGACGCTGCGAACCCGCACACGGAGTTCTACGGCCGCCTAAGGGAAGGGCTCAGGGCACGGGGCGCACGGGTCGTTGAGTCTCGACAGGAAGCCGACGCAGTACTGAGAATTCTGGAAGATAGTTCTGGCCAGCGGATGCTCTCCGTCTCCGCTCGCAATATTCCGCGAGAATACGAGGTGTACTATTCCGTCACCTTCTCGTTGGAAGCCGACGGCGAGAGTCTGCTCCCGGCAGAGTCTATCGTCGCGACGCGCAGCTATACCTACGACGAGACGCTCGTACTGGGCAAGAGCGCCGAAGAGGCAGAGCTGCGTCGGGCCCTGGCTCAGGATCTGGTGCGGCAGGTTTTGCGGCGCATCGAAGCGGACCGGGGACGCGTCGTGGCCGTCCAGTAGGCACGACCGTCTCGTCACGATTCTTATAGTTTGGTCGGATTGGGCGCGTCCCCATAGACGGCCCGCGGATCGAATACCTTCTCACTATCGGTATATTCGAGCGGCTGAGTCGTTCCGCTAGCATCGATCGGGATGCGGCGATAGAAGCAGGACCGGTATCCCACATGACAACTCGCGCCGCCGGCGACCTCGACCTTCAACCAGACACAGTCCTGATCATCGTCGATCATCAGTTCCTTCACGGTCTGCACGAGTCCACTCGTGGCTCCTTTGTGCCACAACTCGCCGCGACTCCTGCTGTAGTAGTGGGCTTCGCCGGTCTGCATGGTCTTCTGCAAGGCCTCTGCGTTCATGTACGCATGCATTAGCAGTTCCCCGGAGTGATAGTCTGTGGTGACGGCGGGAATCAGGCCGTCCGCGTCGAATCCTGGCGCTAGCGCCGTCCCTTCCTCGACCTGCTCCACACTGGTTCTGGGGGCGAATTCTTGACTCATGGCAGGTAGATCCGGTTCTACGGGCAGGAGATTATAAGCTAGACGGGCTCTGCTGAATCGCTCTGCGTTGCTATCATAGGCCGATCCGTCGGTAGATCGAGAAGCGCGGCACCACACAGTCGAATGGCCCTGTACCTCCACAACACGTTGAGCCGCACCCGGGAACTGTTCGAGCCGGCCGACCCGCAGCGCGTGACGATGTATGTCTGCGGCCCCACGGTGTACAGCTTTTCCCACATCGGTAATGCCAGGCCGCCGGTAGTCTTCGACGTCCTCGCCCGTGTTCTACGCCGATCCTATCGACTGGTATACGCTCGTAACGTCACGGACGTCGACGACAGGATCAATGCGGCCGCCAAGGATCAGAACATCGAGATCGGCGTGTTGACCGAGCGTTATCTCGCGGCCTATCTCGAGGACATGGCGCTGCTCGGCGTGCAGCCGCCGGACCTGGCACCTCGCGTAACCGAACACATCCCACAGATCGTCAACCTGATCGAGCGATTGGTGGCAGCGGGTAATGGGTACGAGGCGGAGGACCACGTCCTGTTCTCGGTCGCCAGTTTCCCTCGGTACGGCCATCTGTCCGGGCGGGTTCTGGACGAAATGATCGCCGGGGCACGCGTCGAGGTCGCGACTTACAAGCGGGACCCGGCGGATTTCGTGTTGTGGAAGCCGTCTGCGGAGGACGTCGTGGGCTGGGACAGCCCCTGGGGGCGGGGCCGGCCAGGCTGGCACGTCGAGTGTTCGGCGATGGCGGAGGCTCATCTCGGCGAGACGATCGACATCCATGGCGGCGGTCAGGATCTGGTGTTCCCTCACCACGAGAACGAGACGGCACAGAGCACCTGCGTCCATCAGGGCCGCCTGTTCTGCCGCTATTGGATTCACAATGGGCTCGTTCACGTCGAGAGCGAGAAAATGTCGAAGTCCGTCGGCAACGTGGTTCTGCTCCGGGATCTGCTCAGAGATGCGCCGCCGGAAGCCGTTCGGCTAGGACTCCTGACGGCCCACTACCGGCAGCCGTTGGATTGGACCGACGGCGTCCTTAGCGAAGCCCGGCAAAAGCTCGACAGAATGTACGGTGCGCTGCGGACGGCCGGCGTCAGCGGTTCGCAACCGGATGATCCCGATGAACCGCCGCCGGCGTCGGTCGTCGACGCGCTGGATGACGACCTCAACACGCCGCGGGCGCTGGGGGCGCTGTTCGATCTAGCGCGAGAGACGAATCGGGAGACAGACCCCAAGCGACGTTTGGGGCTGGCGACGGCGTTACGCGCGGGCGCGGGCCTGTTGGGATTACTGCAGGCAGATCCCGAGGCCTGGTTTATCGATACCGGGGCGTCCGGAGCGCTCGAAGCCGCGGAGATCGATGACCTCGTGAGCCGGCGCGAGCGGCTTCGACAGGAGCGAGATTTCGCCGCTGCGGATCGAATCAGGGATGAGCTTGAGAAAGCAAGCATTGTGATAGAGGATAGCCCGGAAGGCCCTCGCTGGCGGCGGGCACGCTAAGGCATGAGCATGTTATCGAAGATATTCGCGCGCGTCGCGATCGGTCTGATCCGAGCGTATCAGTATCTACTCTCGCCGTGGTTGGGCGCGCGTTGCAGGTATACGCCGAGTTGCTCCGAGTATGCCGTCGAAGCGCTCCGGTCGCATGGCGCACTGCATGGCGGCTGGCTGACGATGAAGCGCCTCGCGCGTTGTCATCCGTGGGCGACGTTCGGTTATGACCCGGTCCCGACGAGTCGATCTGACCGTCGCCAGAGCGGTATGCTGGAATAGGGGTTCGTTGTGAGCTTCGATAAGAAATTGCTTGACATTATCTGTTGCCCGGCGACCCGCTTGCCGATGTCAGCCCTGTCGACCGCTACGCTGGCGAAGTTGAATGGCTTGATCCAGGAGCAGAAGATCAGAGATCGAGATGACACCGTCGTGACGGAGGAACTCCAGGAAGCACTCGTCACGGACGACGGCCAGATCGCGTATCCCGTCGTGGACGGAATCCCGGTGTTGTTGGAAGAACGGGGAATCTCTCTGTCACAGCTCGATGCGTCTTAAGAGTCGCCGGTGAAGCTCGCCGCACGTCAACTTGCAGCCCACCTGACGAATTCCCTCGCGCCCGTGTATCTCGTCGCCGGTGACGAGCCGTTAGTAGTGGCGGAGGCCCTCGAATCGATACGGACGCGCGCTCGTCAGGACGGCTTCGAACACAGGGATCTAGTCGTTGTCGAACGCGGCTTCAAGTGGGCAGAACTCGAAGGCGATGTGGACAATCTGTCGTTGTTCGCAACGCGCCGCATCGTGGAGCTGCGGCTTGCGAGTCCGCGTCCCGGTGAGGCCGGCGGGCGAATCATTCGCTCCATGGTCGAGAGGCCCGACCCCGATCGTCTGCTGCTGATCGCTACGACCAAACTCGACTCGGCGGCCGCGAAGAGCGTCTGGGTGAAGACGATCGACAAGCACGGGATCGTCGTGCGGGCCTGGCCGATCGAGCGGCCCGAGCTGCCGACGTGGATACGGGAACGTGCCGGTCGTATCCGACTGAGACTGTCAACTAGTGCCGCGGAACTTCTGGCGGATCGAGTCGAGGGTAACCTATTGGCCGCCGACCAGGAGATCCAGAAACTAGCGCTCCTGCTGGGCGAGGGCGACGTGGACGAGCAGATGGTGCTGGAGGCCGTCGCCAGCAATACGCGCTTCGATGTGTTCAGGCTCACCGACGCGATACTGGCCGGTAACTCGAATCGTTCCCTCGCGGTGCTGAGCGGCCTGCGGGCGGAGGGCGTTGCGCCCGCTCTGGTATTATGGGCGTTGAGCCGAGAGCTCTGTCTGCTGGCCCGGTTGAGGTCGGCGACGCTGCAAGGCGACAGTGAAGATCGAGCGTTGTCGAGACAGCATGTATGGTCTCAGCGCCAACCGCTCGTGAAAAAAGCGTTGCAGCGATTTCGGTTACACCAGCTCACGGCCCTACTGGCTCAAGCAGCGGAGGTCGATCATGTCATTAAAGGTGTCAGCAAGGGGCGGCCTTGGGACGGGCTAACGCAGCTCGTCATCGCGATGTTGGTTTCAGAACGTCTGCAACCCGGCCGCGCGGCTTGACGGGGAGTGATTGAATTCGCGTATGGGTCCAATCGGAATCTTCGGCGGAACCTTCGACCCGATCCATTATGGTCATCTGCGCACAGCACTCGAGGTGCTGCAACGTTTGTCCCTGACGAAAGTTTGTTTCGTTCCCTGTGCAGACCCGCCGCACCGTGATGCAGCAACGGTTGCGGGCGCGTCCACCAGGCTCGACATGGTAAGGGCGGCTGTCGCCGACCAGTCGTCCTTCGTCGTGGATGACCGGGAATTCAAGCGGGAAGGCCCGTCCTATTCAGTCGATACGCTCGGCAGCCTGCGAAGCGAGTATCCCGCGGCGTCGCTCTGCCTGCTGATGGGCATGGATTCGTTTCTGGGACTTCCGGATTGGTATCACTGGGAAGAGATTACGGCGCTCGCTCACATTGTCGTCGCGCATAGACCGGGATGGCGGGTGCCCGAGGATGGGGCACTCGGAGAATTGCTGCGCGAGCGCGGCACCGATGACGTGGCGAGCCTGCACGACTCGATGTGTGGCCGCGTATTCGTCACGCCCGTCACGCAGCTTGAGATCTCGGCGACACAGTTGAGAGCATCGCTGAACGCCGGAGTCGATCCCAAGTTCCTGATGCCGAATAGTGTAAGGCGGATCATTATCGAGTCGGGGTGCTATGTCGAAGACAATTAACAAGAAGCGGAGGCCCGAGGAAGCACTCGTCAAGCTCGTCGTTAGCGTACTCGACGATCTCAAAGCCGAGGCCGTCACGTGTCTGGACGTCAGGCACCTCACCTCTGTCACCGATGTCATGATTATTGCGAACGGTCGCTCCGCTCGCCATGTACGCGCCGTTGCAGCCTCGCTCGTAGAGCGGTGCAAGGACAATCACTATCGCCCGATTGGCATCGAGGGACAGGAAGCCGGCCAGTGGATACTCGTCGACCTTGGGGATGTCGTCGTGCACGTGATGCAGCCGAAGGTCAGGGAGTTCTACGACCTGGAGAAACTCTGGGATATCGATCACCTCGAGGGCGCCGAAGAATCTCTCTAGCGTTGCCATGGAATGCGCCCCCTGGAATCTAGACAATCATGCGTATCCTCGTGATCGCCGCCGGCAATCGACAGCCCACCTGGGTCGACGAAGGATTCGGCGACTACGCTCGGCGCCTGCGGGGTAGTTGTACGCTGGAGTTGCTCGAGATCCCGCTCGGGCGCCGGTCCAAGTCATCCTCGAACCAGAAGGCTCGGAAGGACGAGGGCGAGCGCATGCTGCGTGCGATCCCGCCGACGGCCCACGTGATCGCGCTGACGCTAGCCGGCCGGCCGTGGTCTACGGAACAACTGGCGGAGCAGCTACGGCACTGGACGACGCTGGGCGCTCCGGTCTGTCTGCTGGTCGGGGGCCCCGACGGCCTCTCGGCTGAGTGCGAAGCGCGCGCGGCCGAGCAGTGGTCGATCTCGCCACTGACGTTCCCACACGGCCTGGTCCGCGTGCTTCTCGCCGAAGCGCTCTATCGGGCGTGGACCCTCAACGAGGGGCATC
>JAZFPW010000149.1:0-2621 GCA_036444815.1 Gammaproteobacteria bacterium | reverse complement strand
GGTCACGGTGACGATCCAGTGGGCCGACGCCTATACCGTCGACGCTGGCAACGAAATCGCCACCTTCACTGCGGAGCTGCCGCGATGATGACGCAAAAAATCCAGGCGGGCGGTTTCACGATCATCGAGATTATGGTCTCGCTGGCTATGACCAGCATATTACTGCTGGGCACGACATCACTATTCAGCTCCTCTTATAGAGGTGGCCAGGTCCAATCCACGGTATCGAACATGAGCGCCACAGGCCGCTTCGCACTCGACGTGCTGGCTCGGGATCTGCGGATGGCGGGTTACCGCGATACCAATTGGGCGATGGGCGCTCTCAGCGACGTATTAGTGGCGACCGACGGCCTCGCGGCCGACGGTGGCGATACCGTGACCGTCCAGTACGAGGCCGCGAGAGATTGCAATTTCCTTCCCACGGCCGCGGGCGTGGCCACCAATCAATTCGGCGTCGTCAACACGGTTCTGCAATGCAACGGCCAACCACTCGTCGATGGCATCGAGCAGATGCAAGTCTATTTCGGTGAGGACCTGAATGGCGACGGCTCAGCAAACCGCTTTATGGCGCCCGGCACCGCAGGCCTGGTGATGAATCGAGTCGTAGCCGTCAGGCTCCACCTGCTGGTGCGGTCCAACCTCGTCGCTATTGCGACCGTTCCGCAGCCTTTCTATTTCGACAACCAGACTCAGGTTGCGATCGACGATGGCCAGATTCGTCGCGAGTATTCGGTGACGGTCGCGGTTCGTAACCCAATCTAGATTCAAGAACGAGACAGATATGAACATCTCAACCGGTTATTCAAAACAACGTGGCGCAGCACTGGTCGTCAGCCTGATGATGCTGGTCATCATGACGCTGATTATCGTTAGCGGCGCTCGCTCGTCCGCCCTGGAGATACTTCTGGCGGATAACGCACAGAACGCGCAGCAGGCTTTGATGCGTGCGGAAGACTCCGTGCTACAGGGCGAGCAACGCGTCGAGTTAAATTTCCCGGGCGCGCCGAGCGCCGATTTCACTGTGAGCACGACCGACGGGCTCTACGTAGTCGGCGAGCTCGTCCTGGACACGGTGGACTGGGCAGCGATTCCGGCAGAGAGCGTCGGCGCAGGGGACACCCTCCGCGAATTCATCATCGAGTACCTCGGGCCGGCCCCCGCGGTCGGCGGCTCACTTTCGGTCGGCGCCGGTGCGGCATCCGATCTCCGCTACCTCTACCGAATCAGCGGCAGGGGTGCTTTCAATCGCGGCAGCGCGCGGGTGGTGCAGACCATCCTCGCGACGGCCGAGTAATCGAACGGACTTGATTGACAACAGGGTGAATATCATGAACAAGAGAGCCATAGCAGCATTGCTCGCATTCGCCGGCGCCGTCGTGTTCGCCGCCGCGACGTTCGTCGCGAACGAGCAGCCCTACGGGTACATCGCCCCACCCGCACTGAACTCGTCCCAGATAGCCAAAGGCGGCACGATCGCCTATACGCCATGGTTCGAGAACGTCACTTTCCACGGCGATCTCCTGGCCCTGCCCGTCGCGAGCAATGGAACCGTGGACACGCTGTCTCCATTGTGGCAGGCCGCAACGGTGCTCGATGGTCAAAATTTCAGCTTCGGACGCCGCATCGTCACGACCGACGGCAACGGCACCGCGATCCCCTTCCGCTATGCCAGCCTGACCGCGGCCCAGCAGGTTGCCGTGGGGTCAGAGACTCTTCTCAACTACATCCGTGGCGACCGCCTACAGGAGGGGGTACTTTACCGCACGCGCGCCAGCGTCCTGGGCACGATCGTCCATTCCGGTCCCGTCTACGTCCAGAAAGCGGTCGACGGCTACGCTGACGGTGGCTATCTGAGTTACGCGGTCGCGCAGGGAGCCCGAAGTCCGCGCGTCTACGTCGGTGCGAACGACGGCATGCTCCACGCGTTCGATGCCAACACCGGCGCCGAAGTCTTCGCCTACGTTCCCTCGATGGTCATCGACAATCTTCCCGCTCTGGCGTTTGATCCCTATAGCCCGACCTACTATGTCGATGGCCAATTGACGACGGGCGATGCCTACTTCGGCGGCGCCTGGCATACGGTACTGGTCGGCGGCCTCGGCGCCGGCGGTAGAGGCTTCTACGCGCTGGACATTACCGATGCGAATGCGACGACGGAGGCCGTCGTCGCGGCCAAGATCCTCTGGGAGTTTGACACTAGCAGCTTCGGCGCCGGCAATCTCGGCTACGCCTACGGCCGACCGTCGATCGTCAGGCTCAACACCGGCCAATGGGCCGCGGTCGTCAGCAACGGCTATATGAGCAGCACCGGCGCCGCGTCCTTACTATTCCTCGACATTCAATCCGGTGTGGTCATCCACGAATTGACCGTCACGGGCCTGGCCGGCAATGGGCTGAGCAGCCCCACGCTGATCGACACGAACGGCGATCGTACGCCCGATGTCGCCTACGCCGGTGACCTCAACGGGAATCTGTGGAAGTTCGACATCAGCTCGGCCAGTGCCGCCGCCTGGACCCGCCAGCTCCTGTTCTAGACGGATAAGCCGAGCGGCGTCCCCCAACCGATCACGACCGCGGCCGACGTCGGGTTCCACCCCGCAGGCGGCTACCTGGTCTACGTC
>JAZFPW010000148.1:0-3066 GCA_036444815.1 Gammaproteobacteria bacterium | reverse complement strand
ACTCAACTAGTCACGCGGCGATTCAACGACCACGATCTCAGTCGCGCCGAACCACGCGATCGAGCGCATGTGGTGGTGCTCAATCATCTTCGTCTCGCGCGAACTCCAGCGCGGCGGAGTTGATGCAATATCGCTGCCCGGTCGGCTGCGGACCATCGGGGAAAACGTGGCCGAGGTGGGCGCTGCAGTTCGCGCAAAGCACCTCTTCTCGACTCATCCCGTCGCCTAAGTCCTGGCGCGTGGCGACTGCGTCGCTCGCGGCCGATGACCAGAAGCTCGGCCAGCCGGAACCCGAGTCATACTTTTCGCCGGAAGAGAACAACTCTCGGCCACAACAGACGCAATGATACATGCCGGCTTCTTTATGACCGTCATAGTCGCCGCTGAACGGTGGCTCGGTTCCAGCCTCCTGGGTAATCCGGTACTGCTCCGGCGTCAGACGCTCCAGCAGATCCTGTTTGGAAGGTACTTTCTTTTCGGCCATAGGGTTGATTCCAGGCTGTGCAATGGGCCACATCGTACGCTTCGCCGCCTCGCTAATTAATCGGGCGCGCCTTCAATGTTATCGTAAGACTACGATGAACGGGATCATCGAATTTCAGGCGGTCACGAAACGGTATGCCGATACGACCGTCCTCGAGAACCTGAGCCTCAACGTTCCGCCCCACGTTGTGACGGCTGTGATCGGGGAGAGCGGCGGCGGGAAATCCACATTGCTCCAACTGATCAACGGGCTGGTCCGTCCTGACGCGGGCGCCGTGAGCGTCTTCGGAGAGCCGCTGCCCAGACACGACCTGAGTCGATTTCGACGCCGTATCGGTTACGCCGTGCAAGGGACGGGACTCTTCCCGCACATGCGCGTCGCACAGAATATCGGGCTCCTGGGCGAGCTGGAGGGCTGGTCACCGGCAGACATCGGCGCGCGTACGACTGAGCTAATGACGCTGATGGGTCTCGCGTCGAGACTCGTCACCCGCTATCCGTATCAGCTGTCCGGCGGACAGCAGCAGCGGGTAGGCATATGTCGTGCGATGTTTCTCCGTCCCGAGATTCTACTGCTGGATGAGCCCTTCTCCGGCGTCGACCCGTTGGCCCGACGTGACATCCACGCGCGCTTCCTCGAGCTGCTTGCGGCCGAGCCCGCGACCGTCGTCCTCGTGACCCACGATGTCGCGGAAGCCCGGCGTCTGTCAGCGGAGCTCGTGATCGTTCACGAGGGCCGGCTCCTCCAGTCAGGCGCGACGGCGGAAGTCGTGAACTCCCCCGCGAACGCTTACGTCGCCCGTTTCTTCGAGGACAGCGATGGCCGCTAATCGTTTTGTGCTGTTGATTTCGTGCTTGGTACTCTGCTCGGGGCTAGGCGCGCAGTCCGAGCCGATCGCGGTCGGCAGCAAGAATTTCACCGAGGGCTATGTGCTCGCGGAGGTGATGGCGCAATTGCTCGAATCTCGCGGCATCCGCGTAGAGAGAAAATTCGGTTTTGGCGGGACGCTCGTTGCGTTCGAAGCGCTGCGGGCCGGCGACATCGATGTCTACGCCGAATACACCGGTACGATCAGCCAGGTCATTCTGGGGGCCGAAATTGCGTTCGATGGCGGCGAGTTGTCCACCATGTTGGCGCCGCTTGGCCTCGAGACGTTACCTGCGCTCGGGTTCAACAACACCTATGCCCTGGCCGTGACGCCCCAGACCGCGCAGCGATACGGCCTGCGTACGGTCTCCGATCTCGCGGCGCTGCCCGATCTTCGTTTCGGTCTAAGCCATGAGTTTCGGGATCGCGCGGACGGCTGGCCGGGTCTTAAGGAGGCGTACGCGCTACCGCAGGCTAGCTCCGGTATCGAACATGGGCTCGCGTATCGAGCGCTGCTCGAGGACGAGATCGATGTCACCGATGCCTATTCCACGGACGGCGACCTACAGAGATATCGGCTCGTCGTACTCGAAGACGACCGTGGTTACTTCCCGAGCTACAGGGCCCTCCCACTGGCGCGACTAGACCTGGACTCGGCGGCCAAGGCGATCTTGGGCGAACTAGCCGAGCGGCTGGATGACGCCTCGATGCGCGCACTGAACGCGGAAGTCGTCGTCGAGAATCGGAGCCCCTTCGACGTTGCCTCGACGTTTCTGCTGGGCCAGGGCCTGATCACAGACCGCCAGGTGCGCGCCGCCGGCCTCTGGCCGAGTCTTGCCCGAAACACCCTGGTGCATCTAAAACTGACCGGCATTGCGCTGCTCGCCGCCTGTCTGGTCGGCCTGAGCCTCGCCCTCCTCGTGTATCGTTCTCGCCCATTGTCTGCGGCGGTTCTCTATATCGCCGGGCTGCTCCAAACGATTCCGTCCATAGCCCTACTGGCGCTGATGATTCCGATCGCCGGCGTCGGGCAAAAGCCGGCGATCATCGCACTATTCCTCTATTCGCTACTCCCGATCGCACGCAACTCGATCACAGCCCTCGTGACGATCGATCCGCTACTCCGGCGCGTCGCAACGGCGCTGGGGTTAACTCAGGCGCAGCAGTTGAGGCATATCTACGTTCCGCTCGCTCTACCACACGTGCTTGCCGGAGTCAGAATCGCAGCGGTCGTCAGTATCGGAACAGCGACGCTGGCCGCTTTTATCGGGGCGGGCGGCTTAGGCGAACCCATCGTGACAGGCCTGGCGCTGAACAACACCGGCTTGATTCTCCAGGGCGCTATTCCGGCAATGTTGCTCGCACTATGCGCTGAGCTGATGTTCGAGGCGCTCGAGCGTTGGCTGGTCCCGCGTCACCTCACGTCGGGTCAGTTACCTGCCTGACCCGCTATCGCTGCTGGCTAGGAACTCGCCGGATCGTCGCTCTGCAGTAACAAGTCGTTCATCCGCTGAACGAATCCGGCCGGGTCTTCGAGCGGCCGGCCCTCAACCAGCGTCGCCTGGTCCAAGACCACCAACGCGAGACTTTCGAAAGTTTCATCGTCCGTCTCGTTCTCCAGCCGATGAATCAACGGATGGCCGGAATTGATTTCCAGGGAGGGCGCATTGTCCGGGACCTCCTGTCCGGCTGCCTGCATAAGCTCCCGCATCTGG
>JAZFPW010000147.1:0-2091 GCA_036444815.1 Gammaproteobacteria bacterium | reverse complement strand
CCGCGGTGATGGCGCCGACCGAGTTGCTGGCCGAGCAGCACTACGCCAACTTTCGTACCTGGCTCGAGCCGTTGGACATCAGCGTCGCGTCCTTAACCGGGGCGGTCGTCGGGGCCGAGCGACCCGAGCGGCTGGCCGCGATCGCAGCCGGGGATGCGCAGGTGGTCGTGGGAACGCACGCACTCTTTCAACAGGACGTTCGTTTCCATCACCTGGCGCTCGTCGTCGTCGACGAGCAGCATCGCTTCGGCGTGGACCAGCGCCTGGAACTCAGACTGAAAGGCAAGGACAGCACCCACTCTCCCCATCAACTGGTCATGACTGCGACGCCCATCCCGAGGACGTTGGCCATGACGGCCTACGCGGATCTGGATTGTTCGGTGATCGACGAACTGCCGGCCGGGCGACAACCGGTGACCACGGTCGTCATGCCCGAGGGCAAGCGGCCGGAACTCGTACAGAGAGTCCTCGCTCACTGTCAGCGCGGCGAGCAAGCGTATTGGGTGTGCCCGTTGATCGAGGAGTCCGAAGCCATCGACTCTCAGGCGGCGGAGCAGCTCGAGCAGGAGCTTCGATCCGCGCTGCCGGAGCTCAAGATCGCGTTACTCCACGGACGCATGAAGTCGGCCGCCAAGGACAACGTCATGCGCAGCTTCAAAGAGGGGGAGCTCGATCTGCTCGTTGCGACGACCGTGATTGAGGTCGGCGTCGATGTGCCGAATGCCACGCTCATGGTAGTCGAGAACTCCGAGCGCATGGGTCTGGCGCAACTGCACCAGCTCCGGGGGCGCGTCGGCCGCGGCGCGACCGCGTCGAGCTGTGTCCTGCTCTACAAGTCGCCGTTGTCCGAGCTCGCGCGCGAACGGCTGGGGGTGATGCGTAATACGACGGATGGTTTTAAAGTCGCGCAGAAGGACTTGGAGCTAAGGGGGCCCGGAGAGGTGCTCGGGACACGCCAGACCGGCATGACGCAGTTGAAGATCGCCAACCTCGTGCGCGATGCGGATCTGTTGCCTGAGGTCATCAGGCTTTCCGATGAGTTGATCGAGAACTACCCGCGACGTGTGGAACCGCTGATCGAGCGCTGGCTCAGCGGCCAGGCGCACTACGCGAAAGTCTAGCTCCTTAAAATACGCTCGTTGCGCCAAGACCGATGATCCAGCTGATATTGAGAAGTCTTAGGTACCGCATCCGGATGCGGGCGGCCGCGGCCGGCCCCTATCTGCGGATACTGCTGCGGCACTACGGCGCCTATGCGCGGTTGGCACGGCTCGACCGGCCAATCGGAATCTGGTTGCTGTTGTGGCCCACGCTCTGGGCGTTATGGATCGCGGCTGACGGCGTACCTGACATTCAGATTCTCTCGGTGTTCGTGTTGGGAACGATCGTCTTGCGCTCGGCGGGATGCATCATCAACGACTACGCCGACCGGAATATCGATCCCCACGTCAGCCGAACTCAAGATCGTCCGCTGGCGACGGGAGAGGTGTCCGTAACCGAAGCACTGATGGTGTTTGGTGCGCTCATGGTGATCGGCTTGGGCCTCGTACTGACACTGAACCGGCTCACTCAGCTGCTCGCCGTCGTCGGTGCCGTGGTGACGGTCGTATATCCGTTCATGAAGCGTCTTATCGCGACGCCGCAGTTCGTTTTGGGCATCGCATTCTCCTGGGGCGTGCCGATGGCGTTCGCTGCGCAGCTTGGGCATGTGCCGCGCGTGGGTTGGTTGCTGTTCGTCGTGACGATGATCTGGGTCGTGGTCTACGACACGGAGTACGCGATGGTGGACCGCGACGATGACGTGAAGCTCGGCGTGAAATCGACCGCGGTATTGTTTGGTGACCTCGACCGCGTGTCCATCGGCGGCCTGCAGCTGATGTTCCTGGCCGGACTCTTCCTGGTCGGCCAGAGCGCGGAGCTCGGTTCGTGGTACGTCGCCGGGCTGATGCCGGCCGGCGTCCTGATGGTCTACCAGCAATACCTGATCAAGGACCGCGAGCCGGAGCGCGCGCTGGCGGCGTTTCTGAACAACGCGTGGGTAGGCGGCTGGGTGTTCGCCGGTATCGCGTTGACGTACGTTCTACAGCCCTA
>JAZFPW010000146.1:0-2298 GCA_036444815.1 Gammaproteobacteria bacterium | reverse complement strand
TCGACCAGATCTTCCTCCGCCGCGGCCCAGTTCGCGCGACCGCCTATGGCCTCATCGTTCCAGTAGGGCGCGGCGCCCCCGTTGAGGACGATCTCGTTGCCGTTTTCGAGGAGCATGTTGTTCGCTAGAAGGACGTTGTCACGCCGCGTGGAAAGCAGTCCGGCGATTCTCACCCGCTCGCCAGGCGTGAAGTCGTCACCCGACACGCCTCCCCTGGCCAGCGTGTACATCGAACCGAATCCCTGGATCTGCCAGAGTTCTTCCGCTCCGGCATCGTTGGTGACGTTGACCGAGAAGACAGGGTGTGGGTTGGTCCATCTTACGCTGATCAGCTCGCCTTCGAGTTCCTGAATCTCCTGAGAAAACTCGGCACGCGAGTGGTGCGCCGAGACATCGGGCGACTGGAGTACGAACAGGAATATAGCAGCGACTCCGCTGCCTATGGTTAGAGACTTCATGTTTATTCTCCGCGGAACGACGTTCTTGTCTCCGGATCTTGTGAGGGCGATCCTCGTGCCAATCATGGCGGGGCGCTCGACGGCGAGTCAACCCCCGATAGCGCGCTCTGACGCGATCAGTAGCCGCGAGCCTACGATCGACACCTTGATTCGCAGCGGTGACACGATCGTGTGATGCTCTCGAGGTATACACTATGCCGGGTCTGGACGGCAACCGGTTAGTCATCTAGAGTTCCTCTTCGTCCGCTTGAAACGCCCGAACCACCAGGGGAATCCGCTATCAGCTCGAGGACCAGTCGATGCGTACTCTGATTCTGTCGATAGGCTTAACGATGTCATTCGCAGTCGCGAACGCCCACCATTCACGAGCGGGCTTTCAAATCGGTCAGACCTTTGAAATCGAAGGAACGGTCACCGAAGTCGCCTGGCGAACGCCACACCTTTACCTCGAGCTTGAAGCCACCGACGACTCAGGTGAGGTGGAAGTCTGGACGTTCGAGGGGCACTCGATTGCCGGCCTGATCCGTAACGGCTGGCTGAAAGACTCCGTCGAGGAGGGAGATCGTGTCGTGATCGTCGCGAATCCCAATCGCAACCCCGACACAAAATTCGCTCTGCTCGATAACGTGACGTTGGCCGACGGCTCGACCTTCTATTCATTCCGAGTCCCGCGAGGTGGGGCCGGGGGTCGCGCACCGAGCCCGACGCCGGTTGTGACAGCCTCCACAAACTTCTCCGGCGTCTGGCGAAGCGGCGGTGGCGGCATGGGCGGCGGCATGGCCGGCGCCAGTCCAGGCGGAAACACCGCTACCGGGCTACAGCGAGGGCTCGTTGGCGGCTTCGGACCGCCGGCCGGCTGGCCACTGACCGACGTCGCTCAGGCCCAGGTCGATGTGTTCGACCTCAACGATGACCCGTGGCTCGACTGCGAGCCCCTGTCGGTTCCGAGGGTTATCTTCTCGCCGTTCAGCCACGGATGGACTAGAACGCCGGACAGCATTGTCATACGGAAAGAGCTCTCGCCGATGATACGAACCATTCATCTGGACGGATCGCCACGCCCGGACGACTACGAGCCTGACGCCACGGATTACTCGGGATTTTCGGGCTACTCAGTGGGTCATTTCGAAAGCGACGGCACGCTGGTTATCGAGACGACTGGGTTTGCAGCGACACGCTGGGGAATCGAACGTGGCATAGACTCCAGCACGCGGAAGCGCGTCGTCGAGCGGTTCAAGCTGACGAACGACGGCAATGCAATGACCGTCAGTTACACGTTGGAGGATCCGGTGTACTTATCCGAGCCGGTCACCAGGACGGGGCGCTACCAGAAAATCGCCGACCATGAACTGGCCTTCGAGCTCTGCGACCTCGAGACCACCCGACGGCATCTGCAGTTCGAGTAAGTCGGTTAACGCCTCTTTGATGCTGCGGTGATCAGCGGAGCATCGAACCAGGAGTCACTGGGCACCGATGGGATAGCGGGATTGCTGATACTCCCGTAGGAATTCTTCATTCGGTTCCCGATACGTGTACAGATATTCGTACATCGACAGAATATTCGGTCGAAGCCAGCGGTCGAGATTCTCATAGTCGCTGAAATCGTCCATCGTCACGGCCTGCAATGTCTCCTCGATGGATTTTCCGTCGACTAGCTGATCGAGCACGCGATCCCTCAAGGTCCGCAAGTACTCACGGTAGAGTGAAAACGTCTCCTGAGTGGCCGTCGGGCCGTGCCCAGGTAAGACGATCTCCACATTCTCCAGCCGCGATAGGATCCCGAGTACGTCGATCGTGTTGTCGACGTCCAGATCACGAAAATCCGGGAGCACCAGGCTCT
>JAZFPW010000145.1:0-3181 GCA_036444815.1 Gammaproteobacteria bacterium | reverse complement strand
TGGGCGCTGGCGGAGAGACACACGCCACGGGAGCGCGTGGCGCAATATACCCAGGCCGTAATGGATCTTGGCGCCACCGTCTGCACGCGGAGCGGGCCGAGCTGCGCAGCGTGTCCCGTCAATCGCCGTTGCGCCGCCCGTCTAGCCGGGGTCCAGGATGAACTACCGGCCCGTAGACCTCGGGCGAGGCGCCGACAGCGATGTGTATCGGTGTTGCTGATTCGAGATGCAGAACGAAGGGTCCTGTTGGAGAGGCGTCCGGAGACCGGAATCTGGGGAGGCCTGTTCAGCCTGCCGGAGCTAACCGAGGATGACGATGTGCACCGCTGGTGTGATCGCTATCTGGGTACCGGGGTCTTGAGCCATGAGCCGTTGGCGCCGATCGAGCATGCTTTCACCCACTTCGACCTACGACTCGAACCCGTTGTTCTCGAGCTGCGGGGCGTGCCCCGTGGCGTGATGGATGGCGGCGAATGGCTCTGGTATAAACCCCCTCGTGAACTCAATGTGGGCGTTGCAGCGCCTATCGCCAAGCTCCTGGGTTCTCTGCGCTAGCTTGAAGGAGGCAGTGTCATGGGTCGTACCGTGCAGTGTGTGGTTCTGGGGATCGAGTCCGAGGGGCTGGACCGGCCGCCCTATCCCGGTGACCTGGGCCAGCGCATCTTCGATAACGTCTCCAAGATCGCGTGGCAGCGTTGGCTCGGACATCAGACGATGTTGATCAATGAGTACCGCCTGACCCCGATCGAGCCGAAAGCCAGAGAGTTTCTGGAGCGAGAGATGGAGCAATTCTTCTTCGGTGAGGGCTCCGAGCGCCCACCCGATTTCGTCGCCGAGGAATGACGAGCTAGCCACGACCCAATCCCGACCTTCGGCCTACCGATTCATTCGATTGTCGATCAGTTCCTCCACCACGGACGGATCGGCTAGTGTCGACGTGTCGCCGAGATCGCCGAAATCGTCCGCGGCCACGTTGCGCAGAATACGGCGCATGATTTTTCCGGAGCGAGTCTTCGGTAAGCCGGGCGCCCACTGCAGGAGGTCGGGCGTAGCGATCGGGCCGATCTCCTTGCGCACCCACTTGACGAGATCATCGCGCAACGCGTCGTCGGGCGTTTCGCCGGCATTGAGTGTGACGTAGGCATAAATGCCTTGTCCCTTGATGTCGTGCGGATACCCGACGACGGCGGCTTCGGCAACCTTAGGATGAGAGACCAAGGCGCTCTCGACCTCGGCCGTGCCGAGGCGGTGACCCGAGACGTTGATGACGTCGTCGACGCGCCCGGTGATCCAGTAGTAGCCGTCGGCATCGCGGCGGGCGCCGTCACCCGTGACGTACATGCCGGAGAATTGGCTGAAGTAAGTGTCGAGGAAGCGTTGATGATCGCCATACACCGTCCGCATCTGGCCCGGCCAGCTCTCTAGTATCACGAGGTTGCCGCTGGCTTCCCCTTCCAGGATGTGGCCGTCAGGATCGACGATCGCGGGCTCGACGCCGAAGAACGGCCATGTCGCGGAACCGGGTTTCAACGCCGTGGCCCCGGGCAGCGGTGTAATGAGGATGCCGCCGGTCTCCGTTTGCCACCAGGTGTCGACGACCGGACACGCCCCGTCTCCGACCACGTGGTAATACCACTCCCAGGCCTCGGGGTTGATCGGCTCGCCAACTGTGCCTAAGAGTTTCAGGCTCTTTCGCGAAGTGCGCTGCACGGGCTCGGCGCCGTCACGCATCAAAGCACGAATCGCCGTGGGCGCCGTGTAGAAGATATTGACATGATGTTTGTCGACGACCTGCCAGAAGCGACTCGAATCGGGGTAGTTCGGGACGCCCTCGAACATCAACGTGGTCGCGCCATTCGCCAACGGCCCGTAGACGATATAGCTATGGCCCGTGACCCAGCCAACATCGGCGGTACACCAGTAAATGTCTCCGTCGTGATAGTCGAAGACATACTGGTGGGTCAGCGCGGCGTAGAGCAGGTAGCCGGCGGTGGAATGCAGGACGCCTTTGGGTTGGCCCGTAGATCCAGAGGTATAAAGAATAAACAGCGGGTCTTCGGCATTCATAGGCTCTGCGGGACAGGTAGCGTCTGCGGCAGAGGTGATGTCGTGATACCAGTGGTCGCGGCCTTCGACCCAGTCGACCTCGCCGCCGGTACGCCGGACGACGACGACGGTGTCGACCAGTTCTGCGGTCAGGCCGCCGATGGCTGCGTCGACATTGGCTTTCAATGGAATCGTCTTCCCACCGCGAACGCCTTCGTCGGACGTGATGACGACGTTCGATGCGCAATCCTCGATGCGTCCCCTTAGAGCCTCGGGGGAGAAGCCGCCGAACACGACCGAGTGAATCGCGCCGATGCGGGCACAAGCAAGCATCGCGACCGCGGCCTCGGGGATCATCGGCAGGTAAATCGTGACCCGGTCGCCTTTCTGGACCCCTAGCGAGCGCAGTGCGTTGCCGAGCCGGCATACCCGCTCGTGGAGCTCGCGATAGTTGATATGTAAGTCGTCATCGGGGTCATCGCCTTCCCAGATGATTGCCGTTTGCTCGGCCCGATCCGCCAGGTGTCGATCCAGGCAGTTGGCAGAGACGTTTAGCTCGCCGTCGGCGAACCAGCGAATGTGAAGATCGTCACGAGCGAAGGACACGTCTTTGACTTCAGTGAATGGCTTGAGCCATTGGAGACGCTGCGCCTGTTCCCGCCAGAAGGCGTCCGGGTCCTTTACGGATGCGCTGTAGAGCGCCCGGTAAGCGGCCTCGTCGGCCCAGGCGCTCTCTGCGATGGCCTCGGTTACCGGGTAGATGTTCTCTTCACTCATACATCAACTCGTGCTTAACTCAGGCTGGCACGGTCAAGTACTGGACGCTAAACCATTCATTCTCATCGAGCCACGCCTGCCCAAAGTCGAACCCAGCCTTTCGAGCGATGCCGGCGAACGCTTCGAGAGAGTATTTGCGTGAGTATTCGGTGACGATGTATTCGTCCCGTTCAAACTGAATCGGCGTACCTGCCAGCGTCACCGTCTGCGGGCGCAGGCTGATCAGGCGCATCTCGATTCTGCTGCTCGCCTCGTCATAAACGGCCTGATGGCGGAAGTGCTCCGCCTCGAAGTTCGTACCGAACTTTCGATTCAGGTGTCGGAGCACGTTGAGATTGAACTCAACCGTCAAGCCCTG
>JAZFPW010000144.1:0-4486 GCA_036444815.1 Gammaproteobacteria bacterium | reverse complement strand
GACGCGCTGTGTTCGCGCGCCAATATTGTGACCAGTCACGTACCGTTCAACGATAGTACACGGGGATTGCTGAGCCGAGAGCGACTGGCGCTTCTGCCAAAAGGCGCGGTCGTCTTGAATTTCGCTCGCGAAGGTATCGTCGACAGGGAAGCGTTGATCGCGGCGATCGACGCGGGCGCCATCAGCACGTACGTCACCGATTTTCCGTCGCAGCTGCTGATCGGCCATGACAACGTTATATGCTTGCCTCATCTCGGCGCTTCGACCCGAGAAGCCGAGGAGAACAGCGCCGTGATGGTGGTTGATAATCTGCGGGAGTTCCTGGAGAACGGCAACATCCGCCGTTCCGTGAATTTTCCGGAAGCAGTGCTCCGACGTACTCGACGCCACCGTCTCGCGATAACGAATGCGAACGTCCCGAATATGGTCGGCCAGGTATCGACCGCTCTCGCCGAAGGCGGTATCAATATTGCGGATCTGCTGAACGTCTCGAAAGGCGATGTCGCGCAGACGCTCGTGGATCTGGATGGCCCGGCGAGCGAGGAAACGATGCAGCGGATACGCTCTATCGATGGCATACTCTCGCTACGAATTTTACCGATCATCGACTAGCGGGCTGTTGAAAGAGACTGTTCAACAGCCTGCTCGTATATTTCACGTGAATGCTGCGTCATGACTAAGAAAACGGATTCTGATGATGCCGCTGCGTTGGAGCAGCTGCGGCAGCGAATAGATGCCATCGATGCCGATATCCAGGCACTGATCGCAGACCGCGCTCGGTGCGCCCAGCAGATCGGGGCCGCCAAAGGGTTGGTTGAGACGGTGGACTTCTATCGACCGGAGCGAGAGGCTCAGGTGCTGCGCGCTGTCGTGAAGCGCAACGACGGACCGTTGCGAGACGAAGAGTTGGTCCGCGTGTTCAGAGAGCTGATGTCGGCCTGCCTTGCGCAGGAAGATCCGTTGAAGGTCGCGTTCCTGGGCCCGGAAGGGACTTTCACACAGTCTGCGGTCCTTAAACATTTCGGTCATTCCGTACGCGCGTTGCCACTGCAGACGATCGAGGAAGTCTTTCATGAGGTCGAGGCCGGCGTTGCCGATTTCGGTGTCGTTCCAGTGGAGAATTCGACTGAGGGCACGGTCAACAGCACGTTGGACATGTTCTTAACCTCGCCGCTCAAGATTTGCGGTGAAGTCGAGCTGCGAATCTGCCAACACCTCATGGGTCGAATGACGGACATCGCCCAGATAAAGCGCGTCTGTTCTCATGCGCAATCGCTGGCGCAATGTCGCGCGTGGCTGGCGCAGACGTTACCCGGTATTGAGACGATTCCCGTTGGGAGTAATGCTGAAGCCGCGCGCCGTGCGCGGGACGAAGAGAATACCGCTGCTATCGCCGGCGATGCCGCAGCCGAGATCTACAAACTGGGCATACTGTTCGCGAACATCGAAGATCACTCCGATAACTCGACTCGTTTCCTGGTCATCGGCCGCAAGCTCTTCCCGCCGAGCGGCGAAGACAAGACCTCGTTGCTGCTGTCTTCCAGCGGTACCGAAGGTCCCGGCGTACTACATCACTTGCTGGATCCGCTTGCGCGCAACGACATCAGCATGACACGAATCGAATCCCGCCCGTCCAGACGGCAGAAGTGGGACTACGTCTTTTTTGTCGACATCAGCGGCCATGCCGAGGATAAGCGGGTGAGCGACGCGTTGCGCGAAGTCGAAGCGCAGGCAAACTTGTTTCGCGTCCTGGGAGCCTACCCCAAGGCCATTCTCTAGCGGCTAGGATCGCAGAGGCCTTCGTCGCGTGCTGCAGCATCCTCTAGATCCTTCTCGAGAGGCCTATCTTGCTCACCCAGTCGAACGGGTAGGCGGCACGGTCACAGTCCCTGGCGATAAATCTGTTTCGCACCGGGCCTTGATATTAGGCTCCGTTGCCGAGGGGGCGACCACGGTCTCAGGAATTCTCCGTAGCGAGGATTGCCTCGCGACGCTAGCGGCGTTGCGCGCGATGGGCGTAACCATCGACGACCACGGCCCGCAGCTGACCGTGACGGGCGTGGGTCCCGCCGGACTCACCGAGCCCACTGCGCCATTGGATCTCGGTAACTCAGGCACTTCGATGCGGTTATTGATGGGCCTGCTGGCTGCTCAGCCGTTCGACTCAGTGCTGACCGGCGACGAATCCTTACGACAAAGACCGATGGAGCGTGTCGCTGAGCCCCTGTGCACGATGGGTGCGCGGATCGCGACGGATCAAGGCAAGGCGCCTGTGCGCATCCGCAGCGCGAAGGCGCTCCGAGGCATCGACTACACGCTGCCCGTCGCTAGCGCACAGCTGAAGTCGGCGATCTTGTTAGCTGGCCTCTGGGCCGAGGGGCGCACGACGGTCAGGTCGCCCGGCCCAAGTCGCGATCATACCGAGCGGATGCTCTTGACGATGGGCGTTCAGCTGGAGCAGGAGTCGGACGACACAGTTTCGGTGACTGGGCCCACAACGCTGACCGGCACCCAGATCGAGATTCCGGGTGACTTCTCTTCTGCCGCGTTCTTCATCGTTGCAGGTCTTCTCGGAGCGCCGGACGGCCTGCTGATACCGGCAGTCGGGATCAATCCGACCCGAACCGGGCTGCTGACGATTCTGAGGAACATGGGCGGAGAGATCGAGCTCCGGAACGAACGACAATGTGGCGCTGAGCCACTTGCCGACATCTATGTCGAGCGAAGTGATCTGCGCGGCGTCGAGATTGGCGCCGAGCTCGTCGCTCTCAGCATCGATGAGTTGCCGATACTGTTCATCGCGGCCGCCGGTGCAGAAGGGCGAACCGTCGTGACCGGCGCCGGAGAACTTCGCCATAAGGAGAGCGATCGCCTGGCCGTCATGGCAGCGGGCCTTCAGGCGTTGGGCGTTACCGTCGACGAGCAACTCGACGGTCTGACCATCGACGGTGGTCAACTGTTAGGCGGGAGCGTCGAGAGCCACGGCGATCATCGGATCGCGATGGCATTTGCGATCGCCAGCCTGAGGGCGCGGGAACCTATCGAGATTCTGGGTACCGGCCAGGTGGCTACATCCTTTCCCGATTTCCTGGCGACCGCGACGCACAGTGGTCTGCGGCTGGAGGCGACCACCGGTAGCGCGCATGACTGACGGGGTGCCTGTAATCGCCATCGATGGGCCGACCGGTTCGGGCAAAGGGACGATCAGCCGCGGCCTGGCGCGAAAGCTGGGTTGGCATCTACTGGACAGCGGCGCGTTGTATCGGCTTGTGGCGCTGGTTGCCGCCCAGAAATCCATCGCGCTTGACGATCAGGCGGCCCTGGCGGAAGCGGCGGCCGACATGGTTTTCGCTTTCTCCTCCACCGAGGATGCGGAGCAAGTCTGGCTCGGCGAAGCCGATGTCACTGCGCAGCTACGCACCGAAGAGCATGGTGCTGCAGCCTCGCAACTGGCCGGTCTGCCCCTGGTCCGAAAGGCATTACTGAAGCGTCAGCGAGAGTTCGCCCAGCCGCCCGGTCTCGTGGCTGACGGACGCGATATGGGCAGCGTCGTGTTTCCCGATGCAGTGCTCAAGATCTTTCTGACCGCGAGCCCGGAGGAAAGAGCGCTGAGGCGTTATAACCAGTTGAAAGAAAAGGGGATTGATGTTAGCCTGCCGGCCGTTTCCCGAGAGATCGGCGAGCGAGACGAACGCGACGCAAATCGGAAGGTGGCGCCGCTGAAGGCCGTGGAAGGGGCTCATATCCTCGATTCCACGGGAATCACACCGGAGCAGGTCATTGAGCGGGTTCAATCCTGGCTTGCGGGACTGGACGAATCGGTGAGGTAGAGGTTAGGAGGCTTTGGCACGACGCTCGAAGCCATGTTGTTGTCAACCGTCGGTACAGGATGAATCGACGACGTACTGGAGGACGCCGCGTCAGCGGTTAACATAATGACCGAATCTTTTGCGGAGTTACTGGAGGAAAGCCTCGCTAATCAGCAGATTAAGCACGGTTCCATCCTGACGGCCACTGTCCTGGATGTGAACGCGGATGTCGTCATCGTCCATGCGGGGTTGAAGTCCGAGGCCGTCATTCCCGCTGATCAGTTTCTCGACGAGCGCGGCGAAATCGAAGTCCAGATCGGCGATGAAGTCGAAGTGGCGCTTGACGCCGTAGAAGACGGCTTCGGCGAGACTCGCTTATCGAGAGAGAAGGCCAAACGTGCCCGTACCTGGCGGCGTCTCGAGGAGTCCTTCGAACAAGGCAAAGTCGTCTCCGGCACGATCAGCGGCCGCGTTCGCGGCGGCTTTACCGTCGACATAGATTTCGTTCGCGCCTTTCTGCCGGGATCACTGGTAGACGTCCGCCCCGTTCGGGATCCCAGTGCCTTGGAAGGCAGCACGCTGGAATTCAAGGTCATCAAACTCGATCAGAAACGCAACAATGTCGTAGTGTCTCGCCGCGCCGTTGTCGAAGAGGAATACAGTGCCGAGCGCGATGA
>JAZFPW010000143.1:0-4449 GCA_036444815.1 Gammaproteobacteria bacterium | reverse complement strand
GGGGCGCCGCGGTGGATGCGGCTAGATTGCCAAGGGCGCTCGGTTTTTGAGTAGACGGGGACCTACGATGAACAAGGAATCGTTACACTACCAACACCACGTTCTGTCAAAATGGCGCTGACAGGATACAAATTGATCCACCTGGATACGGATGGCTCGGCTGGCCGAGCCTCACCGAGTTGACGTAGGCTTGCATACTAGAACCGTTTGTGCGCGTCTCGTGTCGCCAGAAAATAAGGGGGCCGCGTTTGCTGCTCGATAAGTCAGTTAGCGCCGATCCACGATCTCTCGGCAGGTGGCTCATTCTTCTCGTGGGCGCAGCGATGATGCTGATCGCGCACCCAGCCACCGCCGATCCCTGGTACGAACACTATTCCAAGGCCGAGACAGCTCTCGGGGATCAGGATTGGACACTGGCTGTCCAGCAGATCAACGAGGCGCTGGAGAGGAAGGGCGACTCCGGAGCGCGGGTGCGCACCTACGGTATGAATGTCACGTCCTACTTCCCTTATTTCAAGTTGGGCATTGCCTACTACCACTTGGGTCAGTTCGACGCCGCGCTGCAGGCGTTTGAGACCGAGGTTAGGTTGGGGGCCATCGCGCAGTCGGAAAGCGCGAGCGTGGAAATCGAACGCTACCGGGGTCTCGTCCAGGAGGCGCGCACGACAGCGGCTGGAGAGGAGCAACTGCGGATCCGTCAGATTGTTGAGCAGAGTCTCAGCGACGCGCGAGATCTGGAGGGTCGTGGCCTGCTGGACGATGCCATGGCAGCTCTTGACCGGGCGCTGGCCGTGGCGCCGGACGATGTCGATGCCCAGAGCGCCATGAACCAGCTTCGCCAGCGGCTCGCAGAGCGAGAGCTCGAGCAGCAGCGCAATCAGAGGGCCTCCAACCTGGTCAGGGATGGAAGGGCTCTCCTTAGTGAGCGTCTGTACAGCGAGGCGTCGAGCCTGTTCCGGCAGGCCCTCTTTCTCAAACCCAGCTCGGAGGTTCAGGAACTTCTCGACGATGCCCAAGGCAAGTTGCTCGCCGAGCTCGAAGCCGGCCGGGAATTTGAGGATCTGCGTACTGCGATCTTGGACGGGCTGGAGCAAGTGCGGGGACTGGAATCCGCAGGGCAACTTGACGCGGCCCTGGATCGACTTCAATCCGTTCTCGTTCTGGAGCCCTCCAACCTGGAGGCCCGCTCGATCCAGAGCCGGCTTCTCGAGGCGCGGAGGGAGGCAGAAAAGGAGAGCGCCCGGCAAACGGCTATCGGCCAACTGCTGGCCGAAGCCGAGTCGCGATTCCAGGTCGGCTCGGCGGAAGAGGCGCTTTCCGCTTCGAATCGCGTTCTGGCCCTCGATCCTGGAAACAGCGCCGCACTCAAGTATGTCGCGCAGGCCTACGGAATGATTAGCCGAAAGCTCCTGGGGAGGGCAGCGACAGGAAACATACCGCCCGCCGTGCGCTTCGTGGATCTCAGGCAAGAGGGGGAAGACGGCGCACTGGTGCAGACGATTAGCACTCCCGACTTCCGGCTGAACGGCGTGATCATTGACAACTCGCCAGTGGAAGTGGTCTTCTCCGGCAGCGGCAACAGGGTGCTTGAGACTACATTCAACAGTCAACCCCTCGGCGAGTACTTCCTCACCGAGTTCAACGTTGAATCGCGGCTTCCGCCAGGTCTCTCAACGTTCCGGCTCGTGGCAACAGATGCCGAAGATTTGATCTCGAGCAGCGAGTATGCGGTGATCTACGCTCGACCGTTTTTTCGGGCACCTTGGTTCTACGGTTTAATGCTTGGCAGCGGTGTGGCGGTAGGCGGTGCGCTCCTGTGGCGACGCTCTCGCCGCCGTGAACGACTACGGAGACGCAAGTTCAACCCGTACGTCGCTGGCGCGCCAGTCCTCGACGACGACATGTTTTTTGGTCGGCATGCGCTGGTCGACCGAATCCTACAGACGATCCATAACAACAGCCTGCTGATCTACGGCGAGCGACGGATTGGAAAGACCTCGATTCAGCACCAGCTCAAGAAACGCCTGCGCGAGCTCGACGACCCAATCTACGAATTCCACCCCGTCTTTGTCGACCTGCAGGGCACTCCCGAAACGCGCTTCTTCCAGACGCTTGCCGACGACATCTTTCAAGAGCTGGCCCCGGTGCTGAATGGCCTGACGCCCGGGAAAGACATATCCGGGGACTATTCCTATCGAGACTTCATCCGCGACGTTCACGCCGTTCTAAAGACCCTCAAGAATCGGACATCCAAGAAGGTCAAGCTGGTGCTGCTCATCGACGAAGTCGATGAGCTGAACGACTACGATCCCAGGATCAATCAGAAGCTTCGCAGCCTCTTCATGAAAAGCTTTGCGGAGAACCTGGCCGCGGTGGTCTCGGGCGTAGAGATCAAGAAGCAATGGGAGAGAGAAGGGAGCCCGTGGTACAACTTCTTTGAAGAGATCCAGGTGGAGCCATTGGCGCCGCAAGACGCGCGGGAATTGATCGAACGCCCGATCGGTAAAATCTTCAAGCTGGACAGCGGCGTTGTCGAGAGGATCATCTCGCTGACCGGCGGCAAGCCGTATCTGATCCAGAAACTTTGTATCTCTCTCGTAACACGCCTCCACGAGCAGCACCGTCGTAGGATCACCATCGCAGACGTCGAGGCCGTTGGCCGGACCGGCGGAGCCTGACCACGATGTCGGCGATCCCTTTCGTTGTCGGTCAGTGGGTGCGGGCCGATCGGTTCTACGGCCGCACGGCCCAGATTGAAGAGATCCTCGAGGGTCATCGAAATTCCATCTGGCTGGTCGGGACTCGACGGATCGGCAAGACCTCGTTACTGAAACAGATCGAGCACATCACGGACACATCCCGGGATCAGCACTACTTTCCGGTCTTCTGGGATTTCCAGGGCGCCGACACGCCTGAGGAACTCCACCTGAATTTCGCTGATGCGCTCCTGGATGCCGACGAGCGACTGGAACGCATCGGCATCGGCTTGGAGGATTTGGAGACGGACGATCTGTTCGTCTCGCTCGGGCGACTCCGACGCCGGTTGCGAGCCAAGAATCTGAGGCTTTTGCTGCTCTGCGATGAGGTCGAGGAGTTGATCAAGCTGCATCGAAAGGACCCCGCGCTGCTGCGAAAGCTTCGCCGCGCGATGCAGAGCAACGACGATACCCGCTCCGTGTTGGCATCGACCATCCGCCTGTGGGCGCTTACTGAGCAGAAAGAAGAGACCTCGTCCTTTCTACAAGGGTTTACCCCTCCGCTCTACATCGAGCGGTTCTCCGATGAAGAGGCGCGATCGCTGATCGAGCAGTCTCATCTCGGCCCGGAGGATAGACCCCGCTTCACAGATGAAGCGATCGAAGCAATTCGGGATCACTGTGATAACCACCCCTACCTGGTCCAACTCGTCTGCAAACGCTACCTCGAGACCGGTGGACTGGAGGACGCGATCGATCAGGTCGCCACCGACCGGATGGTGAGCTATTTTTTCTCCGTCGATTTTGAGTTGCTCGCGGAAAAGGAGCGCGAGATCATCCAGATCATTGCTCGACAGCCCGCCGCGGCGAGCAACTCGATTCGCGAAGAGCTCTCGCTCGGATCCGACGCACTCGAGGGCACCCTGCGCCGCTTGGAGAACCTCGGCTTCATCCGCAAGAACAGCGAGCGTCGATTTGTGTTGGCGAACTACTTCTTCCGCCGCTGGCTGCAGGAGATGCGCGACCACACCGTCCCCTCGATCACCTCAGCACTGCCGATTCCAACCATGGGCGCGGAGGATCTGGGACCGAATGACGATCAGAAAAATTCAGTGGGTGGATTTATCGCAGAGATGAGGCGCCGCAGCGTGGTGCGCGTCGGGTTAGCCTACATTGTTGCCGCCTGGGTATTGCTGCAGATCGGAGACATAGTCTTCGATTTTCTCGAAGTTCCTGTCTGGGCCGGCAAGTTGCTGCTCGTGTTTCTCGCCCTCGGTCTGCCTGTTGCGCTTATCCTTGCCTGGGCCTTCGAGCTGACGCCAGAAGGCGTGATGCGCGAAAAGGATGTCGACCGATCGAGAACCACGACGCGCCAGACCCGCCGCAAGCTCGATTTCATCATCATCGCGATTTTGGCGACAGCCGTCGTCTTTTTCGCACTCGACAAGTTCCTGTGAGCAGGGGCGATAAGTTCCCGTATCAGACGGTGCCCGGCGCGGCCGTGTCCCTCCTGAATATTCGTCTGCGTTTATGCCGTCCAATTTACTGCTTCTCATTTGGATGATAGCGCTGGGTATTTTGTTTTGGCGTCGCGACACAGAGGAGTCCGCTACCGACTCGAGCGAGTGACCGCTTTTGGCCGAAAGCAGCCCCTAAGTTTCTCAAGTTTTAAATGATCTGAGCGTCCGCTTTCGAGCAAAGCAGACATTAACGGTCTAACCGAAGAGTGCCGTCAATTCTAGATCTGAGGAAC
>JAZFPW010000142.1:0-7122 GCA_036444815.1 Gammaproteobacteria bacterium | reverse complement strand
GAGTTCGATCAGGCGTTGCTCCAGTGCGCCGTGCACATCTTCCTGCTCGAGCTGGATGGCCCACTCGCCGTCCGCGTGCTGCGTACCCAGCGTTTCGAGCCCGGCACAGATCGCGGCGCAGTCCTCGGCAGTCAGCAGGCCCTGCCCGCCGAGCATGCGCGCGTGTGCGATCGACGCGCGAACGTCATATTTGACGAGGCGTTCGTCCAGACGATGATCCTCGCCCGCCGTGAACCTCAGGATTCGTTCATCGAGCGGTGCTCCTTTGTCCCACAAGCGCGTCATCGGCTCATCTCTAGCTGCTTTGCTCCGCCGGACTCAGGTGCTCGATATCGTTGACGACGAGCGTGCCGGTTCCCTCGTTCGTAAAGATCTCCAACAGCAGGCTGTCGGGTAATTCGCTGGAGATCACATGAACCCGCGGGACACCACCCGTTAGAGCCCGCTCGATCGCGGCCGCCTTCGGTAGCATGCCGTCGGCGATCCGGCCTTGATCGCGCAGTTTGGTCAGGCCCGCGATGTCGAGATAAGAGATCACAGACCTAGGGTCATCCCTGGACTCGAGTATGCCCGGTGTCGAGGTCGCCAGGATCAATTTTTCAGCTCCGACGGCCGCCGCGACCGCCGCCGCCACCGTATCGGCGTTGATGTTCAGCAGCGTGCCCTCGTCGTCGGCCGAGATCGGGCTGATGACCGGGATCAGGCCACTATCCAGGTGCTCGAACAGAACGTCGGCGTCGATCGCATCGATATCTCCGACATAGCCGTAGTCCACGGTGTCACCATCGTCTCCACCCCGTGCGACCGGTGGGCGCCTGTGCGCTTTGATGACCCGCGCATCCTGGCCGCAGATGCCGACCGCCGGAATATCCAGGTCCCGGAATGCCGCCAGGATCATCGGGTTGATCTGCTCGTTCAAGACCGTTGCCGCGATCTCGAGCGTGTTCTCGTCAGTGATGCGACGCCCGTCCACGATCTGAATGGGGATACCGCGCGCCTTCGCGAGCTGGGTCGACTGAGGGCCGCCGCCGTGAACGAGCACGACTCGGACGCCGACTTCGTGCAGGATGCCGATCTGTTCGACGATCGCGCGGGTCGCTTCGGGAGTTACGAACGCCTCGCCGCCTGCTTTCAGCACGAACACCTTGCGTTTGAACATCCGGATGTAGGGCGCCGCGTGTTTCAGCGCCGTGACGACGATGGTTCGCTCGTTGCCGCTGAGATGTCGCATCGTCGACTAGCCCTTCATCATCTCGTATAGAACCGCCATCTGCGCGATCATCCGATTACGCGCTTCGGGCAGCACGATACTGCGTGGGCCGTCGAGCACGCGATCGGCAACGACGACGCCGCGCCTGACCGGTAGGCAGTGCATGAACCGGCAATCGGTTTGCGCATTCTCGAACCAGGGGTCGTCGACACACCAGTCGATCAGTTCCTCGCGCTGCGCCTGATCGGCGAGCCGGTCGCCGTAGTGCTGCGTCGAGGACCAGGACTTGGCGTAGATCACGTGTGCGCCTTCCATCGCCTCGCGGCGGTCGCCGGTCTGCGTGACGCTGCCGCCGGACGCCTGCGCCGCGGCCCGGGCCTCGGCCATGATGGTCTCGGGTAGATCGAACCCCGGTGGGTTCAGGACGATGACATCCATGCCTCGCAGCGCCGCCATCCGCAGCGTCGAAGCGGGAACGGCGAGAGGCAGAGCGCGGGGGTGGAAGGCCCACGACAGAACGAAACGCCCGCCTTGCGCAGGCATCTCCAGGTCATCCATCGTCTTCCAATCCGCGAGGCTCTGGCATGGGTGCTGGATGGCGGACTCCATGTTGATCACCGGGACGTCGACCAGCGACGCCAGGCCCTCGAATTCGGTATCGGCGAGGTCATCCTTCAAGTTGCGCCGCTCTGCGAATGCCCGAATGCCTATCGCGTCCCCATACGATGCGATAACCGGCACGGCCTCCCGGATGTGCTCTGCGGCGGCACCATCCATGACGATCCCAGGGCGGGTTTCCAGCCCGTGGATAGACATGTCCGGCGAGATGACGAACGAACCGCCGCCCAGCCGCCCCATTGCCGCCTGAAAAGAAGCCAGGGTCCTGAGTGAGGGGCTCAGGAACAGCAGCGACAGGATTTTTCCTTCGAGTGCACGTGGCTCAGGCTCCCGTTCGAGACGTTCAGCCAGCTTCAGGAGCGCGCCGATCTCTTCTAGCGAGAAGTCGGCAAGATCATTGAAGCGATTCATCGGTTAACTCCTCCAGTGCCCGTGCCAGTATTTCGACATGCGACGGTTCTAAGATCAGCGCCGGCAGCAGCCGTAGAATATGTGGATCGCCGCTCGTTCCGGTCAGGATATCCCGGCCGAGCAGTGCATCGCGCACGGCCGCCGCTCGCGGCGTCGTCTTAAGACCCAATAGAAAGCCCGCGCCCTGTATGCCGGTGACCGGGCCGCGGATACAGGTTTGACGAATCAGCGCCGAGACTTCGGTGACCTGCGCCAGAAGGCCCTCCTCCTCGATCGTGGCGAGGACCGCGACGATGGCCGCACACGCCAACGGTCCACCACCGAAGGTCGTGCCCAGCGCGCCGGGTCCGAGGTCTTTGGTGATCTCGTCGCGCATCAGTACGGCCCCGCACGGGACACCGCCGCCCAGAGACTTGGCGGTCGTCATCAGGTCGGGACTGACGCCGAAGTAGTCGGCGCCGAACGGGGTGCCGAGCCGACCGATCCCGGTCTGCACCTCGTCCAGTATCAACAATGCGCCACTCGCGTCGCAGGCCGCTCGCGCCGCCGCCATGAATGGCTTGGAGAAATCGTATGCGCCCGCGACGCCCTGTACCGGTTCGATGATGACGCCGGCGGTCTCCTCGTCGACCGCCGAAGCCAGCGCTCCCGCGTCATCGCGCGGCACGAACGTCACATCCATCGGGGTATTGGGGAAGCCATACCAGCGCTCCCGTGCGCCCCAGGTCACGGCACCCGCGGCCGCGGTGCGGCCGTGGAAGCCATGCTCGAGCGCAACGATCTTCTTGCGGCCCGTCGTCTGCAGCGCCAGGCGCAATGCGTTCTCGTTCGCTTCCGCGCCGCTGTTGACGAAGTACACACGGTTGAGGCCGTCGGGCGCGAACGCGGCCAGCTTATCGGCAGCCTCGTCCCGAATACGCATCGTTACCGCGTTACTCTGGAACAGAAGTCGTCGCCCCTGCGTCACCAGGGCCTCGGTCAGGCGAGGGTGTGCGTAACCCAGGCCGGCCACCGCATGGCCGCTGTAGAAGTCCAGCACGCGGCGCTGCTGCGCGTCCTCGAGATAGACGCCCTCGCCGGTTACCGGCTCGAACGGCAGCGACGGATACACTTCGTTCAGAAGGGCGGCCGGGGCGCTCATCAGACCCATCCGGCCGGGGCGATGACGAGGCCCTCTGCGTCTGGCCAGCCCAGCAGGCGGTTGACCCACTGAATCGCACCGCCGGCTGCGCCCTTGACGAGGTTGTCGAGCACGCAACAGACTGCCACGCTCTGGTCATCCACATTGACGCTTAAGATCGCGTTGTTGGTGCCAACAATGTCCTTCAAACGCGGCGGGGAAGCGGCCACGGTCACGAACGCGGAGTCCGCGTAATAGTCTGTGAGCCCAGCCACGATCTGTTTTTCGGTCACAGCCGCCGTGCGCGACGCGAAGATCGTCGCGTGGATACCGCGCGAGAACGGCCCGGATTGCGGCACGAAGTGCAGGCGAATCTGCTTACTCGTCGCGTTATGGGCGAGCGCGCTGGTCTCCGGCTGATGCCGGTGCTCGAGCGGCTGATAGGCGAACAGGTTGCTCTGGCGCAGCGGATGATGCGTCGTGTCTCTGGGCGTGCGTCCGGCACCGGTGCTACCGGTCACCGCACTGACGAAGAACTCCGGCTCACAGAGATCGTGTGCGAGCATCGGCACGATACCCAGCAACATGGCGGTCGCGAAACACCCCGGCTGGGCGGCGTGCGGCGTGTCGATCTGCGCCAGGTGTTCGGGAACCGCACAGCGAAACGACGACAGCCGCTGCGGGGCTGGATGGGGTTGTTGGTAGATCGCTTCGAAACTCGCCGCGTCCGCGAACCGGAAGTCCGCTGAGGCATCGACGGCGGTCATCTTCACGCCGGCCGTCTCCGCGGCGCTCAATAAGCGATGGATCTGTCCGGCCGACGCGCCATGGGGTGCCGCCGAGACGACGACCCACTGGGCTGACACGTCGAGCTGGCCGACCGCGTGATCCAGAGAGACGAAGTTCGCCTCCGGGTAGACGCCGGAGAGATGGGCGAAGCTCGCTGCGAGCGGTTTGCCCGCCTGGCTGATCGAGACCGCTGCGCCGAGATGAAGTCGCGGGTGCGTCGCAATCAGTCGTAGCAGCTCACCGGCCACGTAGCCCGAGCCTCCGAGGAGGATCACAGGCACAGACTCGCTCACGACGACGCCTCGGTATTCGGAATGCCGATGCCGGCCTGAATCAGGTCGCCGAGGTCGGCGCCGTGGGTCAACGCGTTCACGGCCCGGACCTCCGAGCGTCGCTCGATGATCTCCAGGCCCACTAAGTTATCCGTCGCGGGGCCGGTCACGACGGTAGGCTCGATGTCGAAGTTCTCGCGCAACAGCTTGACGCCGCCCCAAGCGCCGACCGGATCGTTCGCGCACAGGACGACAGCGCTCAAGACGCCACGAATCTCCGCGTCTTTCAGAATGGCCTCGACGCCATACGCGCCGAGTAGCCCGTCCCCGAGTTCGAACGTGATGACGTCTGGCCGTTCTTGGGCTAGCGTCTGCAACAGCGTGCGTGTCAACTCAGGCGCATTCTTCGAGGTGGTTGCGACGATCCCATGATCGGAGAAGATGCCGGTGTGCCGCGCGCCGGCATCTTCCATCGCTAAAATGTCCCGTCGTAACGCGACGCCGGTGCTCTTGAACGCATCGACCGTTAGGCCGTTGTGGCGAAAGCGGCTAATGACCGCGCAGGCCGCCGCGGTCTTGCCGGAATCCATGCACGTACCGGCAAACGCGACCACCGGCACGCCACCCACGTCCAACGGCAGCGACTCTGTCTGAGTTCGCGTACCGACGCGCGCGGGGACGCCGATACGTTCGCCAAGGTATGGGAACTCCAGTACGACACCGAGTACGCGGCAATCGAACGGTTGGCCCTGATTCGGGTTGATCGAGTCGCAGATGCCCATTACGCCGCCGAGGTTGAGGAGCTGGATCACGTCGCCGGCGTGAAGCTTCTCGGGGATATGCCCCGAGTAGCCGAACAACGCCTTGCGATGGCCCAACGCGCCCACGATAACGTCGCCCCGCTTCACCTGGGCCATGCGCCCGCTGGTCAGCTCCAGCGTGTTGTAGCGGGACTTATTATTCAGGACCTCGGCCGCGACGAGAACGCCCTCCTCGCACGGGATATCCGGGCTGATTCGAGCTTCGCGTCCGATATCGTTGGCCAATGCCACCGACGCGATCTTGTCCACGACGAGGGAGCGCATGTCAGTCGCCCTTGGCGCGCGTGTGCAGGATCCCGGGCAGGGACAGAATCCGGGAGAACCCCAGCGCATCGGCCGGCGTCCATTCGCCGGGCGATTCGCCGTATTTGCCCCGGCTCGCGGCCATCAACGAATGTGGAGACTCGACACCGATCACGAACACGTTGCCGGTTCCTAGCTGGCAGCGCACCGACCCTGTGACACGTTCCTGCGACGATGCGAACAACGCCTCGATGTCACGGCACACTGGGTCCAGCTGCTTGCCTTCGTGAACGAGATCTCCGTACGTGAGGCTCAGTTGTTCCTTGACGCGCTGTTGCAACGCGGTCAGCGTCAGTTTTTCGAGCTCGCGGTGGCAGGTCAGCAGTATCGCTGCCGCCGGTGCTTCGAAAGCAACGCGGCCTTTCGTGCCCAAAATGGTATCGCCGAGATGGATACCGCGGCCGATGCCGTATTGTTGGCCGTACTGCTCGAGCTGTTCGATCAACTCCACTGGTCCCAGCGCTTTGTCGTTGAGCGTCACCGGGACGCCTTGAGCGAATCCGACGGTAATCTCTGTCGCGGCCCGCGTCGTGTCGAACGCACCGGCACTCAAGACCCAGGCGGATTCGGGAATAGAGTCGACCGAATCCAGCGTTTCGGTCCCGCCGATCGTGACGCCCCACAGGCCGCGGTTAATGGAGTATGCGGAGCCGCTGGCCGGCACGGGCAGACTGCGTTCCTTCAGATACGCGAGTTGATCCTCGCGCGGCCAGTCGAAGTCGCGAACCGGAGCCAGTACCTCGAGCTCCGGCGCGAGCGTCTTGAGGATGATCTCGAAACGCACTTGATCGTTACCGGCAGCCGTACAGCCATGGGCGACCGTGGTGGCACCGCGCGCGGACGCGAGCGCGGCCAGATGGCGCGCCTGAATACCGCGCTCTGCGCCGACGCAGAGTGGATAGAGCTGACCACGGCGGACATTGCCCATGATCAGGAACTTGAGGACGCGCTCGAAGAACTCGTCGCGCGCCTCGACCAGCACGTGCTCGGCCGCGCCGAGCTCTCGGGCACGTGCGGCCAACGCCGCGGCCGCGGCGGCGTCCAGGCCGCCGGTGTTGACGGTCGCGGTCACGACAGGGCGCCCGTAGGCCTCTTCCAACCACGGTACACAGAACGACGTATCCAGCCCGCCGGAGAAGGCCAGGATGATGGGATTCGTGCCGTTGATCATGATGTCGCGTTCCTCAACTTTTCGTGTAACCGGGAACGGAGCCGTCGTTGCTGGGCCGCGCCCGTTGTCGCAATAAAAATCGTGTCGTCGCCTGAGAGCGTGGCGACGATCTCCGGCCAATCGAGCCGGTCCAGTGTCAGGGCCACCCGTTGCGCGGCACCGATGGCCGTGATAACGACGAGCAGATTCGGGCCGGCCGGCCGTATATCGCGGACGAATTCCGCGACGGCCGTCAGTTGCTGCTCGTTGTCGCGATGGAGGAGTTCGGGCAAGCTGTAGCCTGAATTCAGTTTGGCGGCGCCCATCTCCTTGAGGTCCCGGCTGACACTGGACTGGGTCGCGTGTACGCCCGCGGCGCGGAGTAGCTGGACCAGCTCCGTCTGACGGACGATCGTATTGCGCTCCAG
>JAZFPW010000141.1:0-4582 GCA_036444815.1 Gammaproteobacteria bacterium | reverse complement strand
AGGCTCTTCGGCGCGCAGGACGAATCCAGGTGACACGGCGCTACTAACGAGCTTAGTCAGCCGTAGAAAACGCGCTCTCCGAGAGCGTCTGATTGCCGCTTTCCTCGATGGCGAGCACCTCGTACTTGTAATCAGCGCCAGGCAGCATGAACGAAGAAGGTATTACGATAGAGGTCACGTCGGGCGTTACATCGGCACGGAAGACCCGGAGCGGGTCCTCCTGCTCGACGATCACCTGGTAGGCGACAATATCACCATCATCAAGCAGTCCACCCCCGAACCGAGCGGTAACAGGGGCCCACATGACCGTCAGAGCGCCCGGCGCCACTACGGAGTCTTCTTCCGGCGACAACAATTCCGGCCCAGCGGGGAGATCGTGGGTCAACTCGCCTGTGCCGAACAACCAATCCCCTTCAACAGACGCACCGAAAAAACGGTACGTCCCTTCTGGGAAGCGGTCTAGAAATTCCTCCAGCGGCAAGTCGTCGAAGCCCGGCTCCGCGCTTTCGAAGAAAAGCTCGGTCAGGCCGGTTTCACCAACGCCACCAGTGCCTCTGACCCTCAGTACTCTTCTCCAGTTGGGATCGAAGACGATGAGCGAATCCCAGCCCTCGCCATCGACGAACATCTGAATCCCTGAATCGCCGTCAGTCGCGTTGACCTCGATGATGATTCTGGAATCGCTGAACTCGATAACTTCCTTATGCGCCTGCGCGGAGCCTACGTAGTAGCCGAACGCCAAGACGAGGCTCGCCATCAGTTTGTAATGCTTCATGCTGTCTCCCTTCTACTGTCGCGTGGTCGATGACTCTGGGGCATGAGTGAGTACCCCGATAGCTACTAAGACGCGCGTTGAGCCGTTTGCCTTCGCGGAAGCATTTTCTAGAAACTACGTGAGGAGATGACCGTAAGTTGTATACTGAGAGCTATCGATCGATGCCCGCGTGCTGCCCTAGCCAAACCCGGCGAAAGAGGTGCCTGCGCAGGAGATCTGGAGTACTCTTGGCGACCATGCAGATAGCGTCAGTTCGAAGACGCTCGCGGAGGAGAACATGGCAATATTCAAAAAGCCAGATGATGACGAAATCGCAGACTTAGCGTCGCCGCCCAAGATCGGTGAGGCGCAGCCGATACTGGCCAGAAACGTGTCAGTGATCGGACCGACGCTGATATTCAAGGGCGATCTGATAGCAGACGAAGACCTGGTCATTGAGGGTCAAATAGAGGGCACGATTGCCCATCAAAACAAAAATCTCACGGTAGGCAAACAAGGCCGGGTCAAAGCAGACCTCCACGCCAGCTCGATCATTATCGAAGGGGAGCTTGTCGGAGACATGCACGGCGACGAGGTTGTCTCACTGGCTAAAGGCGCCGATGTCACAGGCAATATCTTCTGCCGCCGCGTCGTCATAAAAGACGGCGCAAGATTCAAAGGAAGAATCAATATGGGAGAAGGGCGCAAGGTATCACTGGTGCCGAAGAAAGCAGTGCGGGCGGAATCCGTTCGCACGAAGAAACCCGGCACACTGACGGGGAAAATTTAGCGAGCTTCGTTGCTAAGTGTCGTCCACCGTTGACGACCGTCAACCGTCGGACAGTAGCCGCCCTGTCACAGGCAGTTTCGTCTCCTGAGCTGCAACTACGTTACGGTGCCCCTACGAACGCGAAAGCGTCCTGCCGATTGTGGTGCGGGCTTATCGCGTAGTGTTGTGCCAGGAGATCGTCACCAAAATCTCCGGTCAGATCACGCCAAACCGAATGGATGTGATTTGCACCGTTTTGCCTGTTGTCATACTCGATCAGAAACGTCGGCCCGTGGATCCGGTAGTAGTGCGGTTCACCGGGCTCGGAGCCTCCCGCCCAGCCGAAGTGGATTTCCTCCACGTCGGCATCTCTGACCTTCTCCATTTCCAACTCGGCAAGCTCCGGGCGGATCCTGTGGGCATACTCGTCTACCAATCGCATCAGGAGATCCGCCTGCGCTGTCGTCATCTCGCCAGCTGCGAGGCCGCGCGGCGGTCCCGGATCCGCTTGCCGCAGTTCCCGGGATTCGATGTCGCGCGGCGCGTCGTCGGCGTAGACGGCGATCTTGCGTTGGCTGTCATCGAGCAGATGTAGGAGCTGCCTCGCCAGGTCTTGCTCGTCGGCGAGCACCTGCAGGCCCTCCTGAGGACCGTCCAGCACGCGGGCCGGGTTCGCACCCATGAACGTAGGTGAAGTCGAAATGACTTCGCCGTCCTTTATCGTGAGATTGAGCGACAGGTGGTGCCCTTCCACGCGCCAGCCCCAGTTACCGTCGCCCGAGGGATCGCCGAATATAGTGACGTAATAGAGTTCGGAGTCCCGCATGGAGCGTCCCTCGATCTCGAACAGGATCTGATCCAGATACATCACGCCCAGGGCCTTGGACATCCCCTCGTGGCTCAAAGCCGTATTCATTAGCCGATGGGCGAGCCCGCTCTGGGGCGCGGTCATGGATTTGTAGGGAAGCCCTTCTCTAGCTCGCGGTATGAAGTGCCAGTCGTAACGGTTCTCATCGTCGAATGCGAGGTTCGCTTGATCCTGACTCTCGGAATCGAGGGAGCGGAGGAAATGGAACGCGCTTTCCGCCATGTCTGTCGCTATATCTTTGCCAACTGCCGCCCAGCCGATGGAGACGACAAGCGCCAGAATGGAAGCCAGGACGATCTTTGTTCTCATGACAATCTCCCCATAGAGCGTCGATCAATTATGCAGAAGGGTACTCTGTCTCAGAGCCGATTCTATCCGGATCCGGGCACGAAATAACCCAAGATCGAGTGAAAATTTCGGGGCCAGCCCGCCGTCGAGCGCGTAGGCCTTTATCAGTCCTGGTTAGCGAGAGGCGCCGGCTCCCGCGCGGCCTCTCTTTCGAGGTTCTCCGCCGTTGCGAAGATCTGCTGCCGGAATCTTTTGCGCATGAAATACCCACCGACCAGGGGTGGGATGAAGAAGTCTGGCTCGATGACCGACTCATACTGAATATGAGCGCCTCCGAGATCACCGCTCGTGATCGACCAGAGCAGATACCCAGAGCGAAAGTCGCTCTCCTCGGGCACGATGTCGGCCTTGATTGCGCCGGCAACGACTGTAACGTCCTGCGTCAACGTGATGTCTTTGCAAAAGAAGACGACACAACTGTGGATCTCCGTACGCACACGCGTGACCCCATTCTGCCGACCGACGATTTCTCGCCCCGTCACATCCGGAGTCAACCGGTTGGGATGTTCATAATCCGTTAGGACCGACGCCACCTGATCGACGGATGCCGTGACATCGAACGTCAGCTGCGCACGATAGACGCGGCCTTTTTGTGAAATTTGTACGTCGTCTATCTCGACCGCCATCGAGTAACTGACTGCGGCCAAAGCCAACAAGAGCACGGCGCTGCGGTTAACTCGATTTTTATCCCGTGGCATTGGTCGTAGATTCTACCTAGACGGCGCCGAAATCTCCCCAGAATCGCCTGCGAATCGCCACACCGAGGCGCCTGTTCCCGCCTGCTTCGGGGAGGTTTCACCCGATATTGGGCCATCGATCGGCCCGATATGGGTAGAATCAGCCTCACACGAGACGCATACCACCGAAAACAAGGACAGCATCGTGCCCCGGTTTCAGCCAAAGATCTTCGCCTGCCTGCCGCCTCTATTGTTACTGGCCTGCGGCACGGAGCCACCCGGAGACGCGGACACGTCGACCGCCGAGCGGCGGCCGAACGTTTTGCTGATCGTCGTGGACGACATGGGCTACAACGAGATCGGCGCATTCGGGAGCGAGATTGAGACGCCCAATCTGGATCAACTGGCGTTCGGCGGCTTGCGCTTCACGAATTTTCACGCCGCGCCCGTCTGTGCCCCCGCTCGCGCCATGCTCCTCTCGGGCACGTCCAACCACCAGGCGGGCGTCGGTTCCATGACTATCAAACGCGCCTACGACTTCGGGCGAGCGCCCGACCCCGATGCTTTAGGATTCGGCCTGCCGGGTTACGTCGGTCATCTCAGCGATCGCGTCGCTGCACTGCCGGAGATTCTGCAGGCGGCCGGCTATCACACCTACATGACGGGTAAATGGGACCTGGGGAGGGCGCTCGAGGACACGCACATGCCCGCGCGGCGCGGCTTCGAATCGTCGTTTATCCTGACCACGGGAGCAGCCGTGCACCTGAGCTTCCCCGACCGCAACGCGAGTGGGGGTCTATCCAGGGCCGACTCGTATCCCTATCAGGAAAACGGCCTGCCGGTCACGGAGCTGCCGGAAGACTTTCTCTCGACGATGATGTACACCGACAAACTGATCGAGTACATCGATGAGAATGCCGGCGACGGGCGACCTTTCTTCGCATGGCTGTCGTACACGGCACCCCATTGGCCGATTCAAGTCCCGGATGACTGGCGGGACCGCTATGCCGGCCGTTATGACGAAGGCTATGAAATCATTCGAGACCGGAGATTCGCCAGGGCACAGGAGCTCGGCATCTTCTCTGCAGACCTCGACCTCTCTCGCTATGACGCAGGCGCCGAGGACTGGAACGCACTGGGCGATGATGAGCGGCGGGAGCAGAGCC
>JAZFPW010000140.1:0-3844 GCA_036444815.1 Gammaproteobacteria bacterium | reverse complement strand
GTAGCGGCGATCGCCAGAACGTGCTCGCGCGTGGCTGTCGCCGTTCCGGACAACGTCTGCAGGAAGTTGAGCGCCGTGCGTTCGCCGGTAAGTATCGGCCGGGCCGGGCCGGTGATGTCACAGATGGGCTGCGCGGGAGTCAGCTCCATGCCGTCGGAGAAGTTCCATGTCACGGTGACCCGGTCATCGAGCTGGCGATAGACCTCGTCGAACCAGGCACAACCGCTTAGCGTAGCGGTGGCGCCTGCGATGACCTGCGCGTTCGCCGTCGTTTGTGCGTCGATCAGTGCCGCCGTTAGGTCGCCGCTGCCTCGGTCCTCTTCCAGAGCCCGGGCGACCACGTCACCGAGATCGGTCGGCAGCTGGATCGACGGTTGAGACATGTTCGTGATCGAGGCTGAGAAAAGAAAAACCCGGAGAGGTATTTCCCTCTCCGGGTCGCAGACAGCATCAGCTAAAATCAGATGATAAATCCGCCATGACCATAGCCGACCATACTCATGATCATCGGGAAGGACAACAGGGTATTGGTTCGCGATGCGAGCAGTGCGACACGCTTGGCTTTGGCGATTTCCTCAGCCGACGCTTCGACGATCCCGAGTATCTTCTTCTGGTTCGGCCAAATCAGGACCCAGACGTTGAATAGCATGATCGTCCCTAGCCAGGCACCGACGCCGATGATGCGAGAAAGGCCATCGGTCAGCATGAAGGCATCGCCGAGTATTCCCAGGTGCGCGAGGTAGGCGGCGCCAGAGACCCACGTCACGACGGCGGTCCAACGGAACCAGAACAAGGCGCGCGGCGCGACATACTTCGTGATGCCGGCCCCTCCCGGTCCGCCGTCGTCCGCCGCCGCGTCGGCCAACGCCGGGACCTGCACGAAGTTGAAATAGTACAGCAGTCCTACCCAGGTGATACCGGCCCAGACATGGACCGATACGAGCAGGCTGTTGACGTTGAAAGTGATGCCCATGGTCGCGAGCCCGAGCAGGACGGCGAGTACCATGCCGGCAATAATGGTGCCTCGTACCGAATTCAATGGGTTCATTGGCGTTCCTCCGCGTGGGTCATTATGTTATTGCTATCCACAAATCGGTCAGATGACTTGCCCTGGCCGAGAATCTCTTGAAGAATAGGGTAGCAGTAGCCATTATTCAATGATTCCTGATCGGCTCCGGGCTGGATGTTCGATCGTAGAACGCTACCGCAGTCCGTGTGGACAGACAGTGGAGGTCGAGTGAATGGATGTCAATGAACGAATTCAGAAGCAGCTGGCGGATAACCCCGTGCTCCTGTACATGAAGGGCACACCGGATTTTCCGCAGTGCGGGTTTTCGGCCCAGACGGTTGCGGTACTCCGCGATATCGGCGCCGAGTTCGCCTCTGTGAATATTTTCGAGGATCCGGAAGTCCGCGAAGGTCTGAAATCCTACTCCAACTGGCCTACTTTCCCGCAACTGTACGTCGGTGGCGAGTTGATCGGTGGCTGCGATATTGCGCTCGAGTTACATAAGTCCGGCGAGTTGAAGGACATCGTCGCGAAGGCCGGGTCGTCGGCAACTGCCGCGGCTGAGTAAGCCGGGCAGGCCTAGCGTTCGTAAACGCCGCGGAAGCGATTAACGATTTCGCAGAATAGCATCGCGGTCCTCTCCGCATCATAAGCTGCCGAGTGCGCCTCGTCTTCGTCCCAGGAGAGTCCGGCTGCGGTCACTGCCCGCCCCAATACAGTCTGACCGAATGCGACGCCGGCCAACGTCGCGGTGTCAAAACTCGAGAACGGGTGAAACGGATTGCGCTTGATCTGGGTTCTCTCGGCTGCGGCGTTGAGGAAATGCAAGTCGAAGAAGGCATTGTGTCCGACGAGAATCGCTCGGTTGCACGCCTGCTCTTTGACTTCTTTTCTAACTTCTTTGAAGACTCTCCGCAACGCGTCCTCTTCATCGAGCGCGGCCCGCAGCGGGCTAAAAGGATCGATGCCGGTCACTTCGAGCGAAGCCGGCTCAAGCCCCGCCCCCGGAAAGGGTTTCACGTGATGGCAGATGGTATTGCCGACTTTCAGGTCGCCATCCTCACCGAGGTGCAGTAGCACGGCAGCGATTTCCAACAGCGCATCGGTAGCAGGATTAAATCCGCCCGTCTCCACATCGACCACGACGGGCAAGAATCCTCGGAATCGCGCTGCGATCCTCGACGATGGCTGGTCAGCCGTGATCTGAGTCTCCGGTGTCCGGGTCACGCGGGCAGTCTTCTACAAGAGTTGGGCCAATGGATGTCGGTATCACGATCGCGACGGATGATCCTATCAGGAGCGCCCATCGAATTCACTCGCTCGGCTCGTCTCCCTGCCGGGGAGCGGACGAGATGAAGCAACCGGCGGCCGTGCGACCATCATTACACGGTTTTTGATTTGTAGTCGCAGAGATCCGCGATCACGCATTCCGGACAAATAGGTTTGCGCGCCTTACATATATAGCGGCCATGCAGAATCAGCCAATGGTGCGCGTCGCGTTTGAACTCGTCCGGCGTGAACTTCTCGAGTTTTTCTTCGACCGCTAACACATTCTTGCCGGTCGCCAGGCCCGTCCGATTCGAGACCCGGAAAATATGGGTGTCGACGGCGATCCTCGGTTCGCCAAACGCCGTATTTAAGATCACGTTAGCGGTCTTTCTACCGACGCCCGGAAGGGACTCTAGCGCTTCGCGATCGCGAGGCACTTGGCCGTCGTGCTGTTCCACGAGAATTTTGCACGCGCCGACAATATTTTTCGCTTTACTGTTGAACAATCCGATCGTCTGTATGTAAGGCTTCAGCTTATCCTCGCCCAGCGCGAGGATCGCAGCGGGGGTGTTGGCAACCTCGAACAGCTTTGCGGTTGCCTTGTTGACGCTGACGTCAGTGGCTTGCGCAGAGAGCACGACCGAGACCAGTAACTCGAATTCCGACTGGTATTTCAATTCGGTTGTCGGGTTCGGATTCGTTTTGGCCAGCCGCTCGTACAACTGCCTCCGTTTTTGTGCATTCACGACGGCCGCTCCTCAGCGTGCCGCGTTTGCGTCTCCGTACTCGAAACGCTCCGCCTGTCACGGCCGAGATGATTCTTCAACGCGATCAGCAGCGCGAGGCCGAAGAACGCTCCCGGCGGTAGTGCGGCGACCAGGATTCCATCAACGGGTAAATCTATGTAGATGCCGGCCGCGGCTTCACCCAGTAGTTGATCGAGCCCTACAAACAACGTGCCTCGACCGACGATTTCCCTGCAGCCGCCCAGCGCGATCAGAGCGACCGTGAAGCCCGCGCCGGTGCTAAGTCCACCCAGAGCAGCCACCCCGACGGTATGGCGGCTGGCGAACACCTCAGCCTGCGCGAGGATCACACAGTTGGTGACGATCAGGGGAATAAACAGGCCCAGAGTCTGGTGTAACTCGTGGAGATACGCGTTGGCCAGTAGATCTACGATCGTCACGAGCGAGGCGATTATCAGGACGAAGACGAGGATACGCGCTGCGGGCACCAACGCTCCGCGTATCAGCGACACAATCACATTGGTCCCGACGAGCACGGCGGTCGTCGCCAATCCCAGCGCCAGGCCATTCACGAGCGTGCTGGTAATCGCCAGCAGCGGGCAGAGTCCCAGCAGCTGTACCAGCGCCGGGTTGTTACGCCAAATGCCGTCGAGAACGATTGCCTTGACATCACTCATCGGCAATTTCGCCCGATAAGGAGCTGCTCCCCGAAGGTTCCGAGAACAGCTCGTCATGGTGTCGCTGGAAGTACAGCAAGGTATTCCTCACTCCATCGACAACCGCACGCGGTGTGATGGTCGCGCCTGTAATCGCATCGAAC
>JAZFPW010000139.1:0-4424 GCA_036444815.1 Gammaproteobacteria bacterium | reverse complement strand
GATGCGCTCGGCTGCGCAGATCGTTGCCTATGAAATCGCCATGGGGTTCGCACTGGTTGGGGTCCTGATGGCGGCCGGCAGTCTGAATCTCAGCGCCATCGTTGTTGCTCAGGAGGGCGCGAATATGCTGAGCTGGTTCGTCTGGCCGCTGTTCCCGTTGTTTCTGGTCTTCTTCATCTCCGGACTGGCGGAGACGAATCGCTCGCCCTTCGATGTCGCTGAAGGCGAGTCCGAAATCGTTGCGGGCTTCCACGTCGAGTATTCGGGCATCGCGTTCGGGCTGTTCTTCCTGGCGGAGTATGCCAACATGATCTTGATCACCGCATTGACGGCGATCTTCTTCTTCGGCGGTTGGATGTCACCGCTCGCCGGCGTCCCGGGGTTGGAATCGAGTTTTCTGGCGCAGTCCAGTTTCGCCTGGCTGGCACTGAAGATGGCGTTTTTCATGTTCTGTTTCCTTTGGGTGCGGGCCACTTTTCCGCGTTACCGGTACGACCAGATCATGCGTCTCGGCTGGAAGGTGTTTTTGCCGATTACGCTTATCTGGATCGCGGTCGAAGGCGTCATGGTGGCTGTTGAAGTCGGGCCGTGGGCTGCGTAGATAGAGGCCACAGTAGATGCTTAAGAACCTGATCAAGACGTTTCTCCTGACTGAGCTCGGCAGGGGGCTACGGCTGACGCTGAAAAATCTCTTCGTGAGAAAAGTAACAGTGCAATACCCTGAAGAGAAGGCGCCGCAGTCGCCCCGGTTTCGCGGACTGCATGCGCTCAGGCGCTATCCGAACGGGGAAGAGCGTTGTATCGCCTGTAAGCTGTGCGAGGCTGTTTGTCCGGCGCTGGCGATTACGATTGAGTCCGATGTCGATGAAGACGGGACCCGTCGGGCTACTCGCTATGATATCGATCTCTTCAAGTGTATCTACTGCGGATTCTGCGAGGAAGCCTGCCCGGTCGATGCGATCGTAGAAACCCGGATTCATGAGTATCACATGGAGACGCGCGGCGAGAACATCATGACCAAAGATAAATTGCTCGCCGTAGGTGACAAGTACGAGAGCATGATCGCGGCCGATAGAGCGGCCGACGCTCCGTATCGTTAAGAGCTCGGGCGCAGACGCTTGATTACGACGCTACTGTTTTACGGATTCGCTGCAGTTCTGGTTATCGCCGCCCTGGGTGTTATCAGCAGCCGAAACCCGGTGCATTCCGCTTTGTTCCTTGTCCTCGCGTTCTTCGAGAGCGCGATGCTCTGGCTGCTCATGGAGGCGGAGTTTCTCGCCGTCGTGCTGATACTGGTCTATGTCGGCGCGGTCATGGTGTTGTTTCTGTTTGTCGTCATGATGCTCGATATCAACGTGGAGCGGATGCGGGAAGGGTACACCCGTTATCTGCCGCTCGGTATCGGCGTCGCCGTCATCGTGGTCCTCGAGATCTTCAATGTCATTTGGTTCCGAAGCCAGGATCTTCCTTTCCTGGTCGTGCCGGAGCCGCATCCGGACGGCTATAGCAATACCAAGGAACTTGGCAGTGTTCTCTACACGGAACACGTTTACGCATTCGAACTCGCCGCTGTCGTGCTACTGCTGGCGATCGTAGCTGCCATTACATTGACGATGCGGCGCCGGCCGGGATTGAAGACTCAGAACATCGCCGAGCAGGTTGCCGTACGCCGAGACGATCGCGTGCGTTTGGTGAAGATGCGGTCGTCCAAGGACCCGGATGTATGAGGGCGCGGCGTTGATCACGGTCTCTCATTATCTCGTGCTCGCCGCGGTGCTGTTCAGCCTGAGCGTCGCGGGTATCTTCATTAACCGCAAGAACGTCATTCTGCTCCTGATGTGTATCGAGCTCATGCTGCTCGCGGTTAATTTCAACTTCATCGCCTTCTCGCGGATGCACGGCGATACGCTAGGCCAGGTGTTCGTGTTCTTTATTCTGACGGTGGCCGCTGCTGAAGCGGCGATCGGGCTGGCGATCCTCGTCGTGTTGTTCCGCGCGAGACAAAGCATCAATGTCGAAGAGCTGAATACGCTGAAGGGCTAGACGTGGAGACGGTGTATCTAGCAATCGTCCTCTCGCCATTGCTGGCTGCGATCGTCGCCGGCCTGTTCGGCGCGCGGATCGGCCGGGCAGGCACTCACTGGATCGCGACTACGGGCGTAGCTATCTCGTTCGTGCTGTCTGCGCTCGTGTTGAAGGACGTCGCGTGGGACGGTGCGGCTGTCTTCAACGCAACCGTCTATCGCTGGGCGACCATCGGCGGCATCAATATGGAGGTGGGGTTTTTAATCGATCACCTCACCGCGTTGATGATGACGGTAGTGACCTTTGTCTCGTTGGCCGTGCATGTCTACACGATCGGCTACATGCACGACGACCCGGGTTATCAGCGATTCTTCAGCTATATCGCGCTGTTCACGTTCGCCATGCTCATGCTCGTCATGTCCAACAACTTCTTACAGTTGTTCTTCGGCTGGGAAGCGGTTGGCGTCGTTTCTTATCTGCTGATCGGTTTCTGGTTCAAGAAAGAGACAGCGATCTTCGCCAACTTGAAAGCCTTTCTGGTCAACCGCGTCGGAGACTTCGGCTTTATCTTAGGCATCGCGGCGCTGCTCACGTACACCGGTTCGCTGGATTACTCCGAGGTGTTTGCACAAGCGGAACGTCTGAGCGGCGAGACGACTGAAATTCTGTCCGGCAGGCCGTGGTCGGTTCTGACGCTAGCGTGTATCTGCCTGTTCGTCGGGGCGATGGGTAAGTCGGCTCAGGTGCCGTTGCATGTCTGGCTGCCGGATTCGATGGAAGGCCCGACACCGATCTCGGCGCTGATTCATGCGGCGACGATGGTCACGGCCGGCATCTTCATGGTCGCCAGGATGTCGCCGTTGTTCGAGTACTCGACGACGGCTCTGAGCGTCGTCCTCGTCATCGGTGCGACGACCGCTCTGTTCACGGGGTTGCTCGGAATCGTGCAGCACGACATCAAACGGGTCGTGGCCTATTCGACGCTGTCGCAGCTCGGCTACATGACCGTCGCGCTGGGCGCCTCTGCCTATGCCGCCGGTATCTTTCATCTGGCCACGCATGCCTTCTTCAAAGCGCTGCTGTTCCTCGCCGCGGGCTCGGTGATTATCGCGCTTCATCATGAGCAGGACATGCGCAAGATGGGCGGGTTGCGAGCCTATATGCCCATCACCTATTGGACATCGGTCATTGGCACGCTGGCATTAATCGGTTTCCCCGGGTTCTCCGGATTCTTCTCGAAGGATGCGCTGATCGACGCCGTGCATGCCTCCAGCACATGGGGCGCCGGATACGCCTTTTGGTGCGTATTGCTGGGCGTCTTCGTCACAGCGCTATATAGCTTCCGGATGCTGTTTCTCGTCTTCCACGGCGAGGAACGACTCGACCCGCAAGCGAAAGAACACCTCCGCGAGACCCCGGCTGTCGTCACCGTGCCGCTGATCGCGCTGGCAATACCGTCGGCCTTGATCGGCTGGTTCACGGTCGGTCCGGTGCTGTTCGGCAGCTTCTTCTCGGATTCGATCTTCGTCCTCGAGCATCAGGATGTGGTTCACGAGCTCGCGGAAGAATTTAACGGCCCCATGACGTTTGTCTTTCACGCTTTCACAAATTTCACCTCACCCGCACTGTATTTGGCGGCAGCTGGTGCGTCCGTCGCCTGGTACTTGTACATCCACCGCCCGGAACTTCCTGCGCGACTACAACAGCGCCTGTCACCGTTGCACCGGCTCCTCGTTAACAAGTACTACTTCGATTGGTTCAACGAGCAGGTTCTGGCTCGAGCGTCGCGTCGCGTCGCTGGGCTGCTGTCGAGTGTGGGCGACCAACTCGTGATCGATGGCGTCGTCGTCAACGGCAGCGCGCAACTGGTGGCACGGGTGTCCGGCGTCGTACGGCATCTGCAGTCGGGCTATCTATACCACTACGCCTTTGCCATGATCATTGGCCTCGCGGTTACGATCGGCTGGCTGGTGATGGAGTCCTAGCCGGTGTCAGGCCTACCGCTGCTCAGCGTTCTAATCTGGTGGCCTATCGTCGGCGGCGTCGTCGTACTCGTCCTGGGATCCGGAGGACTTGCGCGCGCAGGCAAGTTCGTGGCGCTCGTCTTTTCCGTTCTGACGTTCGCGTTGAGCGTACTGCTCTATATTGATTTCGATCTGACGACGTCAGAAATGCAATTTGTTGAGCAGGTGCCGTGGATTACGCAGTTCAATGCTTATTACTATCTGGGCCTCGACGGAATCTCGCTACCGCTCATCCTCTTGACGACCTTCCTGACGCCGTTGGTCGTGCTGGCCGGTTGGGAGGTCATCAAGCTCAGGCCGGCGCAGTACTTCGCTTCGTTCCTGATTCTCGAAGGACTCATGATCGGCGTGTTCGCGGCACTCGATGCGTTGCTC
>JAZFPW010000138.1:0-2166 GCA_036444815.1 Gammaproteobacteria bacterium | reverse complement strand
TGGAGGCTAGGACCGGAATCGAACCGGTGTCCGCGGCTTTGCAGGCCGCTGCATAACCACTCTGCCACCTAGCCATAGGCGCGGGAATGTAGCACAGGTCGGTAGCCTGCGCTCCCACCAACACGTTCGGCTTAGTTCAGGGTTTCTGCGACCCAGAAACGCGTGCCAGAGACGTCAGCAATAGCCATAAGCCCCTTATCGGTGATCTGGAAGAACGCGACCCCATCAATGAAGCTCGAGGTCAAGTTAATCCCTTCCTGGCCCGCTACGGCCTGGGCCGTCGCGCTGGAGTCCCAGCCGCCGTCCATAAATCGTTCCACATGGGGAGCGTCCTCGAACATGATCACGAGGTTGTATTGCTGCGCACCGAGGCCGAAGCCGAGGCCGCCGCTACCCATCCGCATGTACACTCGGTCGCCGGTGCCCTTGTTGACGACCACGCCCGAACCGCCGGCTCCTGTGACCAGGAACCCGCCGACCTTGGTGGCGGCGAAGACCGCGTAGCCGGCCGCCTCGGCATACAGACGCTTCGCCGAGTCGTTCGTCTCGAGCAACTCGTTGATCGTGGTCTGAGATCGGGTGTCGATCACCATCTGTCGGGCCTTCAACTCCGCTGCATCGTCCGCCGCGTCTTCCTCCTGAGCGTTCGCCCAACCTATTCCACCGACCACGAGACCTACCGTAGTGAGCCCGATAAAAAATCGCCGCATCGCCATAAACCCTCTCCTTCCGCTATCTACGCTACCACGTACCCCGTGATCTGGTACCCCATCAGAACGAATCCTGCCGACATGATCGCTACATTCACCGCATAGGCGTGACGATAGAACTGCCCGGTCGCGCGCCATAGATTCAGCGCGATCAGTATGACGCTGAGCGCCAGAAGCTGCCCGATCTCGACCCCCACGTTGAAAGACAGCATATTGGTAATCAGGCCGTCCTCGGAGATCGCGAGGTCCTGCAGCTTGGTCGCGAGCCCGAATCCGTGAAAAAAGCCGAAGAACAGCACCGCGAGCTTCATATTCGGCTCATACCCCAGTCTGCGGAATCCGCCCAGATTCTCGAACGCCTTGTAGACCACCGACAGCCCGATGATCGCGTCGACGAAGTAGGCATTGACGTGGAACCCGCCCAGGACCCCAAGCAGCAGCGTGACGCTGTGGCCGACGGCGAACAGCGTGACATAGAGCGCGACATCCTTGAGGCGATAGAGGAAGAAGATCACGCCCGCCAGGAACAACAGGTGGTCGTAGCCGGTGATCATGTGCTTGGCCCCGAGGTAGATGTACGGTCCGATTTGGGCGCCGACGTTGCTGAGCAGGAAGGCTTGATCGGTGCCCGTAATGCCGTGGGCGAGAACTACCGGAACCAGCAAATAGCCCACTCCGACCCCGGCCAATGTCTTCAGAGCCCGCATGGGGCGCGATTGTAGCCGATCGCGAGCCGGATCGCGGCGGATACTGTTAAGCTCTGGCCAGGATCCCAGCACGACCAACGCGAGAACGGTCTTGACGTGAAACCTCACGATGCACGCTTCGCTTGCCAACCGCCGTCGTAGCCGCCTCTTAGCGTGCGCGCTCGTCGTCACCGGGTCCGCGGGCTGCGCTGCCGCTGCCGAGGCGCAGACCATTTTGAAAGCCTCCCACCAATGGCCCGGCGGGATCGGCGATGTCCGCGACGAGATGGTGCAGATGATCGCCCGCGACGTGGCGGCGGCCGACGTCGATCTGACGATTCGCGTCTATCCCGGGCAGTCGTTGTTCAAGGCTGCGGATCAGTGGTCAGCTGTCGTGCGCGGCCAGCTCGACATGACGGCCCTACCGCTGGATTACGCCAGCGGGCGCCACCCCCAATTCAACGCGACCCTGATGCCGGGCCTGGTGAAGAACCACGACCACGCGCGGCGACTGAACGACTCGGAGTTCATGACCGACATTCGGCAGATTATCGAGGACGCCGGCGCGATCGTGCTCGCCGACGCCTGGTTAGCGGGCGGGTTCGCCTCCACGCAGCGTTGTATTCTCTCGCCCGAGGATATTCGAAGCCAGGTGACGCGTGCCGCAGGCCCGGCGTTCGAGCGAATGCTGGCCGCGGCCGGCGCGTCCATCGCGTCGATGCCGAGCTCGGAGATCTACACGGCCATGCAGACCGGCGTGTTGGATGCGG
>JAZFPW010000137.1:0-2487 GCA_036444815.1 Gammaproteobacteria bacterium | reverse complement strand
AAACCGTAGAAACGTTGAGGACGATGAGTTATCAGGATCCTGAGTCGGCGGCAATTCTCGTTTCCGGCCGACTTACCGCTGGCCTCCCCGCGAGCCCCGACGAGCGGGTACCCGAGCTGCTATCAGCTTTGATGCCCGTTGCCGTCGAGCGAATTGGTCGGATGCCTGATCCAGACGACACCCTCGAGCGCTTTGACGACTTACTCTGCAGTCTCGAGGATCCGGGCGATGTCTTAGCGATGTTCTGTTCCGATGCGGGCCTCACCGAGACGTTGATTGATGTGCTCGCAAAAGCTCCTTCGGTCGCTCGGGAGGTAGTGGGGAAGCGGAGTTCGCTCGAAACTCTGGCTATCCCCAGTTTTGGATACTCGGTACCTGAGCGATCACTTATGGCTGCCGATTGCGTCGAGATGCTTCGTGATGTGGAAGATCTGAACACCGCAGTCGCGCGATGTCTCGAATGGAGTGTCGAACAGCGGACCCGCATCAGACTGGGCGCTTTGCGTCACACGCTCAACGCTCACGACGCCGGACTCTGGCTGGGTCGACTCCTTACAGCCGTTATACAGGGGTTGTCGGCGTATTTCACTCCACAGCAGCGCAATGATATCGTGACGGTGGTGCTTGGCGAATTCGCCCACGGCGACGCCACTGTCCACTCTGTCGCCGAGCTCGCGTTCTTCGTAAGCGATGAACGTCCCGAGCTGCAACTCGCCGCAAAAAGGTACGTTGAAGCGATCGAGAACGGCATGAGCGTCCCCGTTCAGGCACTCTACTTCGCGATTCCACGAGATCCCGGTCCCCAATCGTCCGGCGCATTTGAAGAGCAGCTCGGGAACCTTCCCTTATCCACCTACCTAGCCTTAGTTGGCGCCCGAGTGCTTAGTGGACCCTCGGGGCTGGCGCAGCGGGTAACTGAAATGATCCGTTCCGCGCCGCTAACCGTCCAGACCGAGAGCATTCGTGAGGTTCAAATAGAGACACGACGTGAACAGCCGGCATTTGGACCCATATCGGAACTGGAAGATGGCTCCGGAGGCCTAACGGTGCTGTATCACCTCGGTCAATCTCTGCAGCTAAAGCATGGCACGGCGTTCCCGGCATTGTTCGACGATTCGCCGCTCGATGTGTTCCCCAAGCTCTGCGAGAAGGGAGTATTGGATGTGACGGGCGTGTCAGAGCTGGGACGCGCGGCTAAGCTCCTTCGTGAAGTACGGGCGGTGCTCCATGCGTCAATGGTGGATCGCAAAGACGTGAACTTGACGAAGAGCTTGGAGTTGGCGTTAGCGCGCGCTGGGGGGGAACCCGACTACGAAAGTCTCAAATCGGCACTCGTCGAGACGATGTCAGCGGTCCGCTATGCTTCGAAAGAGCTGCTGACAAAAACGCGACCCGCTGATCACTAGCAACCCTCCTGCCCAAGTGGGTCAGAGCTCGGCTTCGATGTAGCAACAATTTCTTCAAGCGCCTTCCGGTCGGTCAAGTAAAGTGCCTCACCCTTACGTCGGAGGATCCCGCTTGGGTACAAGTCGCTCAACGCACGACTAGCCTCGTCGCGATTCACGCTCGCGCTCCGAGCGAGCTCTCGGAGCGGAGGAAGGTTCTCGACAACCCAAAGCTCAGGGATTGAAGGATCTGGACTCGCTCGCCTTAGCAGCTCAGCGTAGACTCGGCCAGCTGCCTCGAGTGAGACCATCTCCATCACTCGTTCGCCAACCTGCCGAACCTTGACGGATAGCCGTTTCAGCAAGGCGAGCGTCATATCCGCGTGTTGGCGCAACAGCGCGATGAATTGCTCTGGCGGGAGGACCGCAATCCACGAGTCCGCGCTAGCAACGACGCTCGCCGAACGAGCTTCTCCGTCGATCGCCGCCATTTCGCCAAACATGCCGCCAGCCTCCGCTGACGCGAACCCCACTTCACGACCTGACGCCGAGAAGTTGATAACACTCACTGAACCATCGATGACAAAGTAGACATCTCGCCCGGTGCTGCCGTGTTCGAATACTCGCTCGCCGAGCCGATAGCGGCGCCAGCTGCATTGTGATTCGAGCATGCTACGTTCCTGTTCGCTCAAATGACTCAGCAGATCTATGTGCTTCAGAGTTTTTTGTTTGGACACGCCCGTTCTCTTCTTTCCCGGAGGCAACCGCGCTCAGCTAATGGTCTTCGCTCTCTTGTGAATGTACCTGGCCTGTGGGTCTCGAAATGCTAATTCTGAACCGAAATCAGGCCAATAGACAATCTTGCGACCGGGCTCATGAGATAGCCTAACTCACTGCTTGCGGTCTACCAATGCCTGGTAAGAGAACAGATAGTCGGCATCGTGCAACGGCTTATGACACGCCAGGCAGGCGGCTTGATTGACGCCTTCCTTGAAGGTTTTATCAGCCTTGAACACCGCGTAGTTCCAATTTCCGTTGCGCAGCTCCGGGGGAATGGCGTCGCCCCACCCCTGGCGTTTCTCCATCACTGCGTGAGCCAGTA
>JAZFPW010000136.1:0-6477 GCA_036444815.1 Gammaproteobacteria bacterium | reverse complement strand
AGGTGAAATGGGCAGTGTATAAAATGACGCCGTTGCCCTCTTGACGAGCCCTCTCTAAGTATTCCCGACCCTCGACGCGGATGAGTTTTCGTAAGCGGTCGATCGGCGCGAACCAGCCTAATGCCATCTCAACGAGCGAGACACCCAGCGCTTCAAAGTGTCGATCAACTAACTCGGCTCGTTCAGCGTCTGTCAGCTCGGCGAAGCAGACTTCGAGATTTCGTAGCGCTGCGCGTGGCCGTTCACGTAAGACGAATCGCATGAAGCGCCCGAATCGCTTGGCGATTGCGATCTGCCAGCGGAACGGCAGGTAGACCGAGCAACGTAGCCACAGCCACAGGCACCACGTCGGCCAGTAACGGGGCGACCAGAATCTTGCTAGCGACAACTCATTTTGCCTGGAACGCATATTCGAAGTGTTTCGTGGCCGCGTCAACCGGACTGTTTCTATGTCTGATAGATATCCGGATAGGGTTCCGGCCGGCCTTTAAAGCGTTTATGGATCCAGCAATATTGCTCAGGACACTGGCGCACGTATGTTTCCAGCTCCTTCATCAGGCGGTTCGTGTCTTCTACCAGATCGTCGCTCGGAAAATTCTCGAGCGGCGCGCCGATGTTGAGAACATAGCCTGAGTCATCCGGAAGTCTCCGGCCGAAGTAGGTGAGCACTGTCGCGCCGCTCGTCTTGGCGAGCCGGCTCGTCGCCGTGTTGGTCATCGCCGGAACGTCGAAGAACGGGACGAGAGCACTGTATTTGCGTCGATAGCTCTGGTCCGCGGCGTACCAGACAACCGAATTATTGGCTAGACTTCTCACCATCGCTCGGGCGCTATCCTTCTGAAACAGTTCATCGAACGTGCGTCGGCGACCCCTCGTCATGATCACGTTCATCATCTCATTACGCTGTATACGATACATCGCGCCCACCCTGGGGCAGAGTGCCTGCAGGGCCGCGGGCAAGAACTCGAACGTGGTGAAGTGTGCGCTGAACAAAATGACGCCCTTGCCCTTGGCGAGCGCGTCGCGCAGGTGCTCCTCGCCTTCTACATGAATCAGGTCGCGAACAGTCTTCTTCGAGCCGAACCAGACCATGGAAATTTCGTTGACGGATACCCCGATGGCTTCGAAGTGCTTTCGCCGCAACGCATCCCGCTCTTGATCGGACAACTCGGGAAAGCATACAGTTAGATTTCGCTTTGCTACATGCCGCCTCGGATAGAGAACGATATGCAGGATTCGGCCCAGTCGCCTGCCGAGCCAGAGCTGCCAGGAGAAGGGCAGGAGGACGACAGTTCGCATCCAGGCATAGACCAGCCAGGTAAACCAGTACCGCGGCCCCCAGAATTGCAGCAATGAGCGATCTTCTAAGGGTTCCATAGCTGACCGGTTGTGAATCGCAGAGTCATTAGGCGGCGAATTCTACCAGCGCGGAGCGACCCGCGGGACTGTACGGTGACTTGAAATTTCGCTAGCCGCCCTTAGTTCCTGGGCTAAGCGACGCTTATACGAGCGACAATAGTGGAGTAGCCATGAAACGAATCTTCCTATTTTTAGCGACCAACGTGGCAATACTGGTGGTTCTCTCCATCGTGATGCGGCTGCTGGGGGTCGACTCTCTACTGGCGGAGCAGGGCACACGACTGGACTTTCGGGCATTGTTGATTTTCTCGGCGGTTCTGGGATTCGCAGGCTCCCTGATCTCACTCGCAATCTCCAAGTGGTCGGCGAAGCGCCTCACCGGCGCGAAGGTCATCGAGACGCCACGGAATGGGACAGAAAGCTGGTTGCTGAATACCGTACAACGGCAGGCACAGGCGGCCGGCATTGGGACGCCGGAGGTGGCGGTCTATGAATCACCCGAGGTCAATGCGTTCGCAACGGGTGCGAGGCGTAACAGCGCGTTGGTCGCGGTCAGCACCGGACTCTTGAATCAGCTGGGAAAGGATGAGATCGAGGCCGTCCTGGCGCATGAAGTCAGTCACGTAGCGAACGGCGATATGGTGACACTGGCCCTGATTCAGGGAGTCGTCAACACGTTCGTCATCTTCCTGTCTCGAATCATCGGCTTCCTGGTCGATCGGCTGATATTCCGCACCGAACGCGGTTACGGCCCCGGATTCTTTATCGCCAGTATCGTTGCCCAGATCGTGTTGGGGATTCTTGCGAGCACGATCGTCATGTGGTTCTCGCGGCAGCGCGAATTTCGTGCCGACGCTGGAGGCGCCAAGCTGGCCGGGCGGGACAGCATGATTGGAGCGTTGGAAGGTCTGCGGCGCCTGCACGAACCTTCGCAGTTGCCGAAGTCTATGCAGGCGTTTGGTATCTCAGGCGGACGGGCAAGCGGGTTTAAGCGGTTGTTCATGTCGCATCCACCACTGGAGGAACGAATCGCGGCACTGAGAAACTCCTAGCCCGCGCGTTTCCTTGTTATTGCCGATCCACTTGCATTAGAGTCCGGAGCATGATGAAGAAGCTTCCATGGATCGGATGTATTGTTGGGCTCAGCTTGTTGACAGGCGAGACGCTGGTCGCCGCGCCTGGTCAAGCATCGCACTATGAACTGGCTGATTATCTGCTGGTCGTTAAATCCGAACGCAAATTGTACCTGCTGAAGGAGGGAGAGGTGTTGCGTAGCTTCGATATCGCGCTTGGGCTTATCCCGAACGGGCCGAAGCGGCGCGAAGGCGACTTCAAGACGCCCGAGGGAATTTACCATCTCGGCGCGAGGAACCCCAGCAGCGACTACTTTCTTTCGATTCGAATCTCCTACCCCGACGCACAGGATGTCGCCAGGGCGAGCGCGGCGAAAGTCAGACCGGGTGGCCAGATCATGATTCACGGTCTGCCGAATGAGCCGAAATACTCCGAGAGTCGGTATAAGTCCTGGGATTGGACGGATGGCTGTATTGCCGTCTCCAACTCCGACATGGTGGACATCTGGCTCATGACCGACGAAGCGATCCCTATCGAAATACGCCCCTGAGATTGCCGGCACCTCCGCAATTCTGCTAATCGATCAGGTAGCCTGAGTTATGGACGCACGTATTAATCCGGAAGGGAGCCTGGAGATACTGTCTCGATTCGAAGTCGCACAGCTTCGGGATACAGGCGAAGGCGGCCTCTATGAGTTGTGGCGGCAGTGTTCGCTCGCGGTCTTGAATGCCGGAGCCGAGAACGATGACGTTAGGGAGATCTTCCGCCGGAACCCGGACTTCGGAATTGCGATCGTGCAGCAGGAGCGGGGCATGGCACTGGTCCTGGAGAATGCACCTGAATTCGCATTCGTTGATGGACAGATGATCCGCGGAATCCGCGAGCAGCTGTTCTCGGTCGTTAGAGACCTCATCTATACCCACGATGAGGTACTGAACAGCGACTGGCTCGATCTGTCGACGTCGGAAGGAGTCACGAACGCGGTCTTTCAGATCTTGAGAAACGCGCGGGTATTCCGCGCAGGCGAGGAACCCAGACTGGTTGTCTGTTGGGGAGGGCACGCGATCAGCCGGGAGGAATACGACTACACCAAGGCCGTTGGCTACGAGTTCGGCCTGAGAAAGCTGGATGTCTGTACCGGCTGTGGCGCCGGAGCAATGAAAGGGCCGATGAAAGGCGCCGGAATAGGCCACGCAAAGCAGAGAGTCAGAACGGGTCGTTTCCTCGGGATCACCGAGCCCACGATCATCGCGGCCGAGTCGCCGAATCCAATCGTCAATGAACTGGTCATCATGCCCGATATGGAGAAGCGCCTGGAGGCCTTCGTTCGAATGGCACACGCTATTGTCGTGTTTCCGGGTGGTGTCGGTACGGCTGAGGAGATTCTCTATATTCTCGGCATCTTGCTGAGTCCGGACAACGAGTCCATGCGACTACCGTTACTCCTTACCGGCCCGCGGAGCAGCGAGGCGTATTTTCGTCAGTTGCACGAATTCGTAGGAGCTACTCTGGGTCCGGAGGCGCAGGCTCGTTATCAAATTCTTCTTGCCGACCCGCCGGGAGTCGCCAAGGTCGTATATGACGGGCTAAAAGATGTCCAAGAATTCCGCGAGAAAAATGATGACGCTTATTTCTTCAATTGGATGCTGTCGATCGGCCACGAGTTCCAGCAGACGTTCGAGGCGACCCATGAAAATATGGCGGCCCTCGATCTTCACAGGGACCAACCTACCCACCAACTGGCTGTGAGCCTGCGGCGGGCTTTCTCCGGAATCGTCGCTGGCAACGTTCGCGAGTCCGGCGTTCGGTTGGTGGAGGAAAATGGCCCGTTCGAGCTTCACGGCGATCCGGCACTCGTCGAATCGTTGGGGGGTCTGCTGAAAGAGTTTGTGGCGCAACGCCGGATGCGTCTCTCGGATCCTTCAGGCTACGTACCGTGTTATCGAATCATCTCCTGAGCGCGCCGCTGCGTTCGTCGCGTGATCAGACTGCGAACGGGTCGCAGATTATTACGTAAAAACGATCGTAAGCCATTGTTATAAAAGATATTTTATCTGATCTCTTTGTGATCCAGTTCCTGGTGAATCGGGGCTCGTCGGTGGTTAAATTACTGGCACACGATGTCAGGAATTTTCGTTGGCAACATGAGCGACCAGAAGAACCACCAGTTTCGTCCGGCTCTTTACGACGGTGACCCAAACCGCACAGGAAAGCCGAGCGGCAGCACAAGAATGCCGAGTTCTGCCTCGACTGGCGATCCCCGTATCAGCGAGAAACAGGGCTGGGAGGCCTATCGGAAGTGGTTGTCTCGGGACAATGCTCAGCCTGCCCAACGAACACCGCTAGACGCCTCGATCTATAGTTGGCGGGGCTACAATAACTGGGCCGACAAAGTTCGTCAGACCTGGAAAGCAGACGAGCCAGTCGATTCCTAAAGCACGGTCGATCGGTCAGCTGCTAACCGCTGCTAGCGACGGACCGGAAACTACGTCCTCCAGATCGCTGTCAAGCCACCGCAATAGAACACGCCACTCATCTAGATCCTTCGAGACCTGCCAGCTCGGCATCTCGAGAATCCCGATTCCTAACTCCGCGCAGCGGACATAGTTCTGCGAGTCTCTAAGTGTTGCGATCAGTGGAATATCCATGCTGAGCAAGAATCGCATCAGTGACTGAGATACTAAGTTATTCGATCGCACACGGTTCGCGATTATTCCGATTCGTCCATCAGACCGCTTGATCTTCGCCACGAGGAGTAGATCCGCGATGCATTTCGCGGCGGTATGAATATCGATGTCTGACGGCATCACGGGGACGAGGATGATGTCCGCCCCCCGAGTGATCTCCGGAAAATCGTGAGATTCCAGTGCGGCCGGCGTATCGATAATCAGCGGGTTACAATCCTGCGGTACCCGGAGTTGCCAGCTCCGTGTAACCGCTGCCGATCGCGAGTAGCCGGCGATTCCATAGATCGGGGCCTGCTCGCTAGGCCGCTTGGTGAGCCAGCGCGTGCTGGAACCCTGTGGGTCCAAATCCATTAACGCTGGCCGGCTTCCGCAGGCGGCAAAGTTGGCGGCCAGGTTTGTAGCGAGCGTCGTTTTGCCGGCTCCGCCTTTCGGGTTCAAAACGAGGATTCTCTGCATTTCGCTCGCTGTTGCTGCCGTGCTCGTTCGAGTCGAGAAGATTCAGGTGCCAACTTACAATAAGTCAAACCCATTTGTCTCGACATCTTTTGTCTTTTGAGAGTCCTCTCACAGCAAGGCCGGTCGTCACGCGGTAGTTTGGCGAGACGATGGAGTTCCCGAGAACGCAGGGCAGACATTAATTGTGGAAATAGTCTATCTGTGGCTGGATGATCTTGAAGATTTAATTTTCTCCTTTGTTCTGACGTGGGAGCGCCTGCGGTTGCGATACCTGCAGGCGGGATTCGTGACCGCGCTGATTTTGTTGGCGTTCCAGAGTTCCGATGCGCGGACGCCATGGGCCCCGTCTTTCGCCTGGGCCGCACTGGGAAGCGTCGCGATCTGGCTCGCTGGGCTGTTAGCCGTGCGGTTTCTCAGCCTCCACCACGATCCGGTACCGGCCTCAAGCCAGCCTAACGCTTGAAATTCTCCGTCGTGCCCCCATCTCGCCCGGGAACTCGAGTAGTCCGGGCGGGCGAATGGCCAAATCCAAACAGCAGGCGACGTTCAGTTTTCAGGCCGAAGTAAAGCAATTGCTGCACCTGATGGTGCACTCTCTGTACAGCAACAAGGAGATATTCCTACGGGAGCTCATCTCCAATGCCTCCGATGCCAACGACAGGTTGAGATTCGAGGCTCTCGCAACACCGGAGCTGCTGGAGGATGAGCCGGATCTGCGTATAACGGTAACGCTGGATCCGGACAGCCGGGTTCTCTGCGTCAGTGACAACGGCATCGGTATGACTCGCGACGATATCGTCGCGCAGCTCGGGACGATCGCGCGGTCGGGGACGGCGGAATTTATCGGTCGACTGAGCGGTGAGGCCAAGCAAGATTCCCAGCTCATCGGCCAATTCGGCGT
>JAZFPW010000135.1:0-3633 GCA_036444815.1 Gammaproteobacteria bacterium | reverse complement strand
GCGACATAGGCGTCCCTGCCACGTTTCAGGGCCGACCAATCATGGCTGTGGCCATCGATCTGAAAGCCATAGGCTGCAGCTTCTTCCACCGTATGCGCAAGATGAGCCGCATTCCACATGATCTTCTTCGGGATACAGCCGACGTTAACGCAGGTACCGCCGAGGCGGGAATGCTCGAACACGGCCACGCGCGCACCGTAGTCGGCCGCCCGCTGGGCGGCGGCCAACCCACCGCTGCCTCCTCCTAGAACGATGAGATCATAACTACGCACACGCACGCCGCTAGTGGTCCAACAAGGCAAGTCTGGGCAGCCGGAAGCTTACCTCAGAAACCAGGCTTTGACCGCCGAGCGCGCTAGCCCGTGGCCTTGCTCTCCCGGCTCCCGGAACCGGCGTCGCGGAGAGCCAAGCGGAAGCGGAGACATGACGCATCTGTGTGGTAGATTTCGTTTCTCCCCGACTGGCGCGATATTGAACAATCCACTGACACACACCGAGGGCCTGCCGGCGTTCTCCACTATCCGCTCAGAACACGTTCAGCCCGCGGTGGTTCAGGTACTGAAAGAACAGCGGCAGCAGCTGAAAGTACTGGAGCGGGAGGGAACACCGTCATTCGATTGGGCCCTGAAGCTCGAGCTAATCAACGACGCGGTACACCGGGTCTGGGGCCCCGTTGCCCACCTGAACGCGGTCGTCTCTAGCCCCGAGCTCAGGGAGGCGTATAACCGTTGCTTGCCGCTGATCACAGAGTTCGGCATCGCCGTCGGGCAGAACAGGAAGCTTCACGTAGGTTTCTCACGACTCGAAGGGCTCGTCGACCGCAGCGACCGGACGAAGGTCCAGCTCATCTCCCATGCCTTGAGAAATTTTCGGCTGGCTGGCGTTGCGCTCGAAGATCAGCCCCGGAGCCGTTTCGCTGCTGTGGCGCAGGAACTCGCCAACGTGCAGGCGAGGTTCGAGCAGAACCTGATGGACGCGACGGACGCATTCAAGCATCACGAGACCGCGGAGAACGCTGTGGCCGGGCTACCGGAAGTCGTGCTCGACCGAGCCCGGCGAGCCGCCGAGGCGAAGGATCTCCCGGGCTGGCTGTTGTCGTTGGACCCGCCGACTTACGTCGCCATCATGACGCACGCTGAATCCGAGACGCTGCGCAAGCGCTTCTACGAAGCCTGGGTCACGCGTGCTTCCGATCAAGGTCCCGATGCAGGGCGCTGGGACAACGACTCGCTGATCGAGGACATACTCGGGCTTCGCCACGAGGCCGCACAGCTGCTCGAATTCGACAATTACGCGGGACTGTCGCTGGCCACGAAGATGGCCGACACCCCCGAGGAGGTACTCGACTTCCTCCATGACTTGGCTGCCAGAAGTCGGCCGGTCGCGTTGGAAGAGTTTCGTGAGCTGACCGAGTTTGCCGGCCGATCGCTGAACTCGTGGGACGTCGACTTCTACGCGGAGCGACTGAAGCAGGACCGATTCCAGCTAGCGGAGGACGAGCTGCGCCCCTACTTTCCACTGCCCCGAGTCCTTCAGGGCATGTTCCACGTCGTGGAGACGCTGTTCGGGATCCATATCTCGGCCCGGGCGGGCGTGGACTCGTGGCACTCCGACGTTCGCTACTACGAGATCAGCTCCGCCGGAGGCGACGTCCTGGGCGGTTTCTTCCTGGACCCGTTCACGCGCCCGAACAAGCGCGGTGGCGCCTGGATGGACGAATGCCGGGTCCGGGCCAGACTGACGGGGCTCAATCAGCAGCCAGTGGCCTACCTCGTATGCAACTTCAATCCGCCTGGCGGGGAGCAACCGTCGTTACTGACCCACAACGATGTCGTGACATTGTTTCATGAGTTCGGTCACACGCTGCACCACCTGCTCACCGAGGTCGATTTCCCGTCTTTGGCGGGTATCAACGGCGTGCCGTGGGATGCGGTTGAGATGCCGAGCCAGTTCTTCGAGAACTACGCCTGGCTACCGGAAGTCTTGCCTTGGATTTCGGCTCACTACCGCACCGGCGAGACGCTGCCCGCGGATAAGCTGGTGACGCTGAATGCATCTCGCACCTTTCACGCCGGCCTGAGCATGGTCAGGCAGCTCGAACTCGCGTTATTCGATTTTCGGCTGCACGCAGACTACGACCCGGCCGCCGGAGCCCGCGTAGCTGAGACGCTCGAGCAGGTACGCAGTGAGATCGCGGTCATTGAGCCGCCGGCCTTCAATCGCTTCGCCTGTACGTTCTCCCACGTGTTCGGCGGCGGTTATGCCGCCGGCTATTACAGCTACAAGTGGGCCGAGGTACTGGCGGCCGATGCGTTCTCGGCATTCGAGGAACACGGCAGTTTCGACGCCGACACGGCAGAGGAATTTCGTCGGTCCATTCTCGCCAGCGGTGGCAGCCGCGACGCACTGGACGCGTTCACGGAGTTTCGCGGGCGCGCGCCGAGCCTTGCACCTCTGTTGCGCCAGGCCGGGATCCAGTCGGAAGGGACGGACGTCGTGTGAAAGTCGCAACCTGGAACGTCAACAGCCTGCGCGTCCGCTTGGAGCATGTCAGGGACTGGCTCACCAGCGCCGCGCCCGACGTACTCGGGCTGCAAGAGACCAAGCTAACCGATGACAAATTCCCGGTCGGCGAATTCGAGGAGCTGGGCTATCGGTGTGCCTTCAGCGGGCAGCCGACCTATAACGGCGTCGCCCTGATCAGCAGAGAGCCCGCGGTGGACATCATCACAGACCTGGACGGTTACTCGGACCCCCAGCGCAGGGTCCTGGGCGCGACCGTCGGGAACGTCAGGGTGCTGAATCTCTACGTGCCCAATGGGCAGAGCGTGGGCACGGAGAAATACGCTTACAAACTCGAGTGGTTGGCGGCGCTCGCGGCGCAGCTGCGTCGTGACCTCGAGCGTTACGAGCATGTCGTGGTCATGGGGGACTTCAATATCGCCCCCGAGGATCGGGACGTGCATGATCCGGCAGCCTGGGAGGGGAAGATTCTGTGCAGCCCCAAGGAACGCGCCGCGTTACAGCGTATCGTGGACCTCGGCCTCACCGATGCCTTCCGGCTCTTCGACCAAGCCGAAAAGAGCTACAGCTGGTGGGATTACCGGGCCGCGGGGTTCCGCCGCAACCTGGGCTTAAGAATCGATCTGATACTTGCTTCGACTGTGCTCAGCGGGGGTTGCACCGCCTGCGCGATCGACACGGCTCCGCGGCGGCTGGAGCGGCCTTCCGATCACGCCCCGGTATTCGCAGAATTCGCTACGGACGCGGCTACTCCACCGTGACCGACTTCGCCAGGTTGCGCGGCTGATCTATGTCCGTTCCCTTCAGTACCGCGACGTAGTAGGCCAGCAACTGGAGCGGTATCGTATAGACCACCGGGGCCTGGAACGCTTCGGCGTGAGCGGGCATGCGGAGGATGCGCACACCGTCGCCTTCATCGAGCTCTGCATCGGCGTCGGCGAACACGTACAGCTGGCCGCCGCGCGCTCGGACTTCCTGAAGATTCGACTTCAGCTTTTCCAGCAGCTGATTGTTCGGCGCGACGGTCACCACCGGCATGTCGTCATCTACCAGCGCGAGCGGGCCGTGCTTTAACTCGCCCGCCGGATAGGCCTCCGCGTGGATGTAGGA
>JAZFPW010000134.1:0-2850 GCA_036444815.1 Gammaproteobacteria bacterium | reverse complement strand
AGTCGCTTTCGCCGTGGTGGTGACCGCGGGGGCCTTCCACTTTAGCGGCGTCGCCCGGGCCCAGGCCGACTTTGAAGGCATCTGGATCCCCGACCATCCGCCCGGATTGGGTCAGCCCCCGCTGAGTTCGGTCAAGCTGACGCCGGCGGGGCGGGCGGAGTTCGAGCGGTTCGGTCCGGAGAAGGACCCTTCATTTCGATGCATCATGCCGGGCGTCCCCCGCGGGCTGGCCGACCCTTATCCGATCGAGATCGTCCAGCAGGAGCATCAGATCCTGATGTTGCATGAGTACTATCACCAGGTACGCCGCGTGTTCATGGACGGCCGAGAGGCGCCCGACCATTGGGTGCCGTCGCTGATCGGTTACTCCACCGGACACTGGGAAGGCGAGACGCTGGTCGTTCGTACCACGCACCTCTCGCCGGACAACTACATGTCGATCAGTGGCTTGCCGTTTTCAGGGGGCGAAGATACCTATGCGATCGAGCATTACACCCGCTCCGGGGATGTCTTGACGTTTAGAGCGGAAGTCTACGACCCGACGAATTACGAAGAGCTGTATGTCACGACCGGTCGTTGGAACTTTGCGCCGGATGGGGAGATCTGGGAGTACGAGTGTAATCCCGACTACGGTGAAGTGAACTAGGGCCGGAATCCGGAATAGCGATGAAGTATTTTGGTCTTGGCAAGTCCCTGTTCATCCTCGGCGCGCTCGTCGGGTTTTCTGCGACAGCGCATCACAGCCCCACGTACTTCGACGCGGAAGTCGAAGTCGTGCACGAGAATGTCACGGTCGTCGATTACGCAGTGGCGAATCCGCATGGAATACTGGTCTACGTACACGCCGACGACGGAGGCGACGTAGTCGAATGGCACGCCGAACTCCCGAGCGCCAACTTTCTGCGGCGCGGGGGGCTGACCGAGGCAACGTTTACGGCGGGAGACACTTTAGCCGTCGTGACGAGCTCGCCCGGCGTGGCCGGTCGGACCAGGCAAAACCTCATTCGCTTGACGCGCGTGGAATTTCCGAACGGCGATGTCGCGACGTTTACCGGCATCAGCGCGAGTTTCACGCGGGCCGAGGCGGACTAGCGCCTGCTGCGAGTCGGAGTCAATCGCCGCCTGAGAGCGATCGAAGTGTGCACTCGAAGGGTATGATCTCCGTCCCGGGGAGCCAGATCCACGCTGCGTCCCAGATCGCCGGTTCGGCGAGATACATTGAATCCATGACGACTACTTCGTACGTGAGGCGGCTGTCATCTTCGCTAAGCGTGAATCGCTCGACGATCTCCGCGTTCTCGCTCATGGGCGTGCCCGAATCATCGAGGTACGGCGCGTCGACCCGAGTGGTCTCGATACGCAGGGTCCGTCCGTCCCAGCGCCCGACCGAATACCCTAAAAGGCTTCGTGCCCGGCCCGCGGAAGCCGCGTCCGTGTCCATGTGGATAACGCGGTTCGCATCCCATTCCTCGATCCTGACCCGTATCGTGTCGCCGTCGTCGATGAATTCGATCGGGTACGGATTCAGGTTCGCGTTCGGCATGCCCGGCGCCTCACAGCGGAGGGACGGGTCGTCGGTCACCGGGTCCCAGCCGGCTGTCGCCGCCAGCGCCGCGGGCGTGACCGAGAGCGGTCTGCGGAGCCTGTGTATCGTGCCGCCGTAGCTCCAGACTCGAAAGATGCCCGTCGCGGGCGTCTCGCCGATCGCCGTCGCGGCCACCGTCATCGCCGCAGCAGATGAGCTTGGCGAACGGTCCGTCCACCGCAACGGAACGTCAACGTCTGTGAATATGATCTCTTCGCCGTCGGCCAGCAGAAAGTTCGTGACAAATATTTCGTGTTCGTTTCTTCGGGACGGATGCCCGGCGCCCCGGACCCGATCACCGATCCTGACCGATTCCTGTCTGAATCCCCGCCGGATCAGCGTGTTGACCGAGCCGCCTTCGAGTTGCCATTCGTCTTGCCCACCGTCCTCGTTGTCGACGAGAAGGCTGACACCGACGTGGGGATTCTTCCAGAAGACGGACGTGACGATCCCTTCGACTTCGAGAATGTCGACATCGCGATCATAGAAAGCGGTAACGGAATGGTGGGCCGGCGCGGACGGCGGCACGATAACTAAGCAGAGCACGGCGACCGGGCCCATCCAGATCAGACTCGCTCTGATCGGCTCTCGGTCGGTGGCTCCCGTTCGAGCTAGCACATTCTTCGCTAAGGCCCGGCCAGGAGTTCGTAGGCCTCTGCGATCAAGTTGACCCGTCGTTCGTCATACAGGAGCCAGTCTTCGTAGCCGGGGAACGCAAGGTTCTCGCGCATCTCGTCCAGGCTTCTGCCTTCGGCGATCCCATCGGCGACTGCCGCCTCGAGGGCTCGAAGAAAATCAAGGAATAAAGCCAGATCGGCCTTCTCCCCGTCACCGCCATGGCCCTGAATGACAATATCGAAGTCCAGGTCCTGGACCTTGGCAATCGCGTCCACATACCGGGCGACGGGATACCCGCCTAGCGTCGCTGGGAAGCGATTGACGTGCATGAAGTCTACGCCGAAGACCGCGCGCTGCTCGGGGAAGAGTAAGACGGTCATGTCATCGGAGTGAGCGGGACCCGGGTGCATCAACTCGACCCGGCTACCCCCAAGCGTGATCGTCATATGGTCGGAGTAGACGATGTCCGGCGGCGGCGTCTCGGCGTTGATCTCTACGCCCGTCATGCGGCCGTCCCCGTTCCTGTCGTAACGATCGAAGCTCGCGCCTCCATACCCGAGCCCGATTGCCTCGGATCGGTCGAGCGTGCCGTCCCCGTTCAGGTCCAGCGTGGCCGCGTTGCTCGGGAGAGGGGCGTTGAGCGCAGT
>JAZFPW010000133.1:0-3345 GCA_036444815.1 Gammaproteobacteria bacterium | reverse complement strand
GCCGGCCATGATGAAGACGACGAGCAACGCGGTGCTTCGCCAACGCTTCCAGACGACTGGCTTGGTCTTGCGATAGCCGCTCAAGGCGCCGGCTCCGTGACCACGAGGACCTGCTGCGGCGAGGGTTGATACAGGGACAGACGTGTTCTGGCGAGTGTCTCGACTCGCGAGTGTGTCCCCCAGGTACTCTCTTCCAGTTGCAGGCGACCCCAGTCGACCTGCAGGCGATCCCTTTCCCTAGTGAGCGCCTCCAGTTCGACGAACAGCTGCCGAGATTGGTGCTTGGTCTTAACGACCCAGACGGCGGAGATCAAGACCGCCACGGCCAACGGCACACACAGGCTGAGCAGAAGCTGCTGGCTTCTCACGTGGCGGGGACTCCAAGCCGTTCGGCGACCCGCAAACGCGCGCCGCGCGCGCGCGGATTCCTTGCGACTTCTGCCGCCGACGGCCGGATCAGACGGCCGATTCGACGCAGGCGGGGCCGCGCATGCGGCGGCGTGTCCGGCAGGCCAGCGTACGCGGGGTCACCCTTCGCCTCCCGCGCGATAAAGCGTTTGACGATCCGATCTTCCAAGGAATGGAAGCTGATCGCACAGAGCCTGCCGCCCACGGCTAACAGTTCCACGCACCGCTCCAGCGCGCGCTCCAACGCCGCGAGTTCTGCGTTGATCTGGATCCTGACGGCCTGAAAGACCCGAGTCGCCGGATGGATGCGGCTCCGCCGATAGCCTGAGCTCTGCGCCACGAGTTCGGCGAGCTGATGCGTTGTCGTGATGGGTGCGGCCGCCCGGGCCTTGACGATGGCCGCTGCGATCTGGCGTGCGCGAGGCTCCTCACCGAACCGGAATAGAACCTCCCGCAGTTCGTCTTCTTTCACGCGCTCAAGCCACTCCGCTGCCGTCGCTCCTCGAGTCGAATCCATCCGCATGTCTAACGGGCCGTCATGAGTGATGCTGAAGCCCCGTGCGGCTGTATCGAGCTGCGGCGACGAGACGCCGAGGTCGAGCAACACACCCGCCAGCGCAGCCCCCTCGAGCCACGGCTTCGTATAGCGATCGATGCCTTCGAAGCCACCGTGCTCGATCGTGAAACGGGGTTCCGCGGCGAAGCGAGCGCGGCCGTCTGCCACAGCTTCGGGATCTTTATCCAGAGCGAACAATCTTCCGTGCTCCCCGAGTTGCGCCAGAATCTCAGCGCTATGCCCTCCACGGCCGTAGGTCCCATCGACATACCAACCGTCTCTAACTATCGCCAAACCCTGTAGCGCCTCGTTCACCAGGACCGGCTGGTGATCGGTCATGCCCGCCAACTGCGGCGTCGCTCAGAGAGACAGCGATTTGAGTTCGGGAGGTAGTTCCGCGCCGTCGGGATCATCACCGGACCGCCATTGATCCCGGCGCTGGTTCCACCGTTCTTCGTCCCATAGCTCAAATTTGTTACCCTGACCGATCAAGATGATTTGCTTATCCAAGTCCGCGAATTCACACAGCACTTTGGACAGCAGGATGCGGCCGTGACCGTCCAGTTCGACATCGGTGGCGTACCCCACCATGAGGCGCTGGGTTTCCCGCGCCAACTTGTTGAAGGACGGCAGGCGATCCAGCTTGCGCTGAATTTCCTCCCAGTCAGGTAGGGGGTAAATGAGGAGGCAATGATCCCTATCGACGGTGACGACCAGGTGTCCGTCGCAGCGGCTGCTGAGGCGTTCGCGATATCGAGTCGGCATCGCCAGCCGGCCCTTCGTATCGAGGGTAACTTTGGAAGCGCCGCGGAACATAACCGTTCCATTTTTCCCCACTTCTTACCACTTCAGCCCACTATAAGAAGGCCGACCGGCAACTGTCAACCGAGGAGGTCGATTTTTTTTTGTTTGCCAGTGGGTTAGCGACGGGCTCGGCGAATCTGACAACGTCTCCTTTAATAAAGAATGAGTAAGTTATAGAGGTTATTTCGCTTCACTTCTAGAGCTCGAGCGCGGGCGCTCGTCGAGGACTTCAGCTCGGAGCGGGAGCCGGCCTGTAAGCCGGGTTCTGTCGAGAGCAGTCATTCATCTCGAATGCGCGTCACCGCGCACCTCTAGCGACCTACCCGGGAGCTCGTGTGGGCACACTAGGCGCTCCCCTATTTGGTCTTGCTCCGGGTGGGGTTTACCCTGCCGCAGCGTGTTACCACCTGCGCGGTGCGCTCTTACCGCACCATTTCACCCTTACCGAGCTTGCGCCCGGCGGTATATTTTCTGTGGCACTAGCCGTAGGCTCACGCCTCCCAGGCGTTACCTGGCACCCTGCCCATGGAGCCCGGACTTTCCTCCGGGAATTTCCCAGCGACTGCTCGGCCGACTCCCGCCGGTAAGGTTACTCCGTAAAGCGTCGCCGTTGTAGGCGCGACCGGCCGGCCGCCATGCCCGTCAGGGGTGCACACCCGCTGCGATACCGGCGGCCGCTCCTATGCGGGTTCAGTCGGGCACGCGCGTCAGCCGGTAAACGTCGTTGCGGCGCAGGCCCGTGATCTCGGCCGTCAGCGCGACGGCCGCCTTCGCAGACAGCTCCTTGCTCAGGATCGCGAAGATTCGCTGGGCCTCGGTCGCGCTCGCCGAACAGACGTTGTCGTCGCCGGCTACGAGCAGCACGAACTCACCCAACAGAGGAATCTCGTCACCGAGCTGGCTTCTGAGTTCGGCAAGCTTACCGATATAGACACGCTCATGGAGTTTGGTCAGCTCCCGCGCAATCGCGGCGGGACGGTCGGGCCCGAACACGCCTTCCAACACCTCGAGCGTCTCCTCGACCCGGTGGACGGCCTCGTAGAAGACCATGGTCCGGGATTCGGTCAGCAGGGCCTCGAGACGCCGGTTCCTGGGGCCGCTGCGGCGCGGCAGGAATCCCTCGAAGACGACCCGGTCCGTCGCGAGACCGGAGATGGTCAGCGCGGCCATCGCGGCACTGGGCCCGGGGACGCTCACGACCGGCAGCTTCTCGGCCAGGGCCGCCCGGACGAGTCGAAGGCCCGGATCACTGATCGACGGCATACCGGCATCGCTGACCAGCGCCAGGGATTCGCCCTGCCGCAGTCGCGCGATCAGAGCGGGCGTCTGTTGCTGCTCGTTGTGCTCGTGATAAGCAATAAGTGTCGTGTTTAAGTTAATACTCGATAGTAATCCCCGAGTTCGCCGAGTATCCTCAGCTGCTATCAAATCCACGGCCCCCAGGACACTGCGGGCGCGGGAACTCAGATCACCCAGATTCCCGATCGGCGTGCCAACCACGTAAAGTACTCCGGAGGATCCCGCGCTCATGAGTTCATGCTGCCCATGCGAGAGCTGAATGTGCAAGCGCTAACACC
>JAZFPW010000132.1:0-7336 GCA_036444815.1 Gammaproteobacteria bacterium | reverse complement strand
GGGGCCGTGTTCTGGATGTGGGTCGTGGGGTTCTTCGGGATGGCGGTCAAACTCACCGAAGTCACACTCTCGATGCTCTATCGCAACACCGACGATCCCGACAATCCACACGGCGGCCCGATGTGGGTCGTCAGCAAAGGCCTCGCTCGTATGAATCCGGCGCTGGCGCCTCTCGGCAAATTCGTCGGTGGCGTGTTCTGCGTCACCTTACTCGTGTCCACGATTACTGGCGGGAACATGTTCCAGGCCTGGAACGTCGGCGAGATCACCGAGGAGTACTTCGACGTCCCGAGCATCGTGGCCGGAATCGTCCTGGCGCTATTGGTCGCCATGGTCATCATCGGTGGAATAAAGCGAATCGGTGCCGTCGCGGGACGCCTGGTGCCGATCATGGTCGCGTTGTACTTGCTGGCCGGGACCTATGTATTGATCATCAGCGCCGATCAGATCCCAGGCATGCTCGCATTGATCTTCCGCTCCGCATTCTCGCCGCAAGAGTTCAGCGGCGCGTTCCTCGGCGGCACGGTAGGCTATGCTTTCCTGTTCGGCATGAAACGTGCGCTCTTTTCCAACGAGGCAGGCCAGGGTTCGTCGCCGATAGCACACTCCGCCGCGAAAACCGACGAGCCGGTGCGCGAGGCGCTCGTGGCCGGTCTCGAACCGTTTATCGACACGCTGATCGTCTGCACCTTCACGGCACTCGTCATTCTATCGACTGGAATCTGGAATCGCGCGCCCGAAGCGAATTATGCCGCACCGCCCGCGGTCGTATCGGTCGGCGCCAACGAGTGGAGCCTGGAGACAGTCCCGGTTCCGCAACGCCTGGGCGACCAGTGGGCCAGCGGCGACGCCGTATTCATCGTGCTGAGCGCGGGGCCGAACCCGCAGTCCGGCAACAACCTGCACCACCTCGACGGCGTCGTCGTCGAACAGGACGGTGTACTGGTGATCGAGTGGGTGAGCCTGATCAGTGACGTTCGCCCCAGCGTAGACAGCCCCGGGATCTATGCGACGTATGTCGGCGCGACTCTGACGGCGAAGGCTTTCGACTCCGTGACGCCCGGCCTCGGTAAATGGCTCGTTACGTTAGCGGTCTGGCTATTCGCGTTCTCGACGATGATCTCCTGGAGCTACTACGGTGAGCAGGGCATCGTCTTTCTGTTCGGAGAACGGGCGGTGCTCGCCTATAAGGTCATCTACTGCGGACTGATCATCGTCGCGACCTGGGGCTTCATCGAGACCGACGCAGATCTGGATAACCTCACGGGAGTGGGCACCGGAGTCATGCTGTTCGTGAATATTCCGATCATGTGGCTGTTCGGTCGCCAAGCGATGCGCGCGTACCACGACTATGTGGCGCGGCTGAAAGCCGGGCAGATGGGCCCGGGTCATACCCCGCCATCGATAGAGAATCTAATCAGCGGGCGCGACGGGCGCTGAGTTGCCCGCACATCGCGCAGTCCGATCGTGAGCGCCCGCTCGCAATGCGAGACAACGACCGTCGTGCGCTTTCGCGTGGCGGATCTCGGCCTGCGCACAGTCGATGCGACGGACGTCCACGGTCTCGGCCAGAGTACGCGGGCATGTTAGGGAAATTTTTGGAGCTAAGCCTCGCCGCGCATCCGATTGGGGAATCGTTCGAGTTCTATCGGTCTCTGGGATTCGCGGATGTGCCTACCGGGGATATTCTCGTCTACCCCTACGCCGTGGTTCACGACGGCCGGCTTTGTCTCGGGCTGCACGAACGGGATTCCGACGAGCCGCTGTTGACATTTATCAGGCCGGACCTTAAAGCTTATTCGCGCGCGTTGCGCAGGCACCGCATCAACTTCGAGTTTACGAAACTGGCCGACGACGAGTTTAATGAGATCGGGTTCCGCGATCCGAATGGTCAGCTGATCGTGCTGATCGAGGCACAAACCTTCTCGCCCGGTACCTGGGAGGATCACAGCGGCTCCGTCTGCGGCCGATTCCTCGAGTACAGCTTGATGACGAGTTCCAGAGCGAGCGCTGCTGAATTCTGGCAGGCCTTGGGGTTCCATACTGTCGGCGAGGGAGAGACGCCCCACCCGTGGATCCGGCTGAAAGGCCACGGCCTCTCGATTGGATTTCACGAGACCGCGTATTTTCAGCCCGGCCCAAGCTTTGCGACGACGAACCTCGACGCGCGGCTTGAGTATCTGCGCGCCAAGGGCGTCGACACACAGCGAGCTTCGTCCGCGGCAAAAACCCTGCGGGGCTCTACCACGCTGTTCGCGCCCGAGGGGACACCGCTCTATCTGTTCGACGAGGCTGACGCGTTGTATCCGGATGCCTGACGGCCTGCCACACCTTGCTAGTGTTTGGCGAGCCGGGCGAGAACACTCGAGACCTGCGGCAAATACTGACTGCCGAACAGGTTGAAGTGGTTCAGCAGATGGTACAGGTTGTAGAGATCGACACGAGCCTCCCAGCCCGATTGTAACGGCCACTCGGCCATATACGCGTCGTAGAACGCACGAGTGAAACCGCCGAATAGCCGCGTCATCGCCAGGTCCGCCTCGCGGTCGCCGAAGTACACGGCCGGATCGAATACGTACGGCACGTCCGACGTCGTCGAACCCCAGTTTCCAGACCACAGATCCCCGTGCAACAGCGAGGGCGCCGGCGCGTAGTCGCCAAAGAATCTCTCCAGTCCACCGAGAAGCGCGGCACCGGCTTCCTGGTCTGCTCCGGGGAGACCGTTTTCCGCGGCCAGACTGAGCTGGAAACCGAGGCGTCGATTGCGCAGGAACGCAATCCAGTCGTCATCTGGATCGTTCGGTTGGCGCGTCGAACCGATCGTGTTGTCCCGCCTCCAGCCAAAATGTTCGTTGGAAATTCGGTGCTGGTGCGCGAGTCTTCTGCCGAGCGCGCTCTCCGCCGCCGGAGATTTCGCGCCTAAGTCGAGCCACTGTAAGAATAGATACGCCGTCTCTTCGACGCTGCCGACACAATAGACCGCAGGCACGCCGACTGCCCCGCAATCCTGCAGCGCCCGCAGCCCGTCAGCTTCGGCTTCGAACATCGCCGCATCGACAGCGTGATTCAATTTTACAAACAGCGGGCCGCTGCTACTCGGTACACGATAGGCCTGGCTGATACTGCCGCCGCCGACAGCAGTCGCTTTCGTGGGTTGTGCCTCTATTCCGGTGTCGCGTTGGAGCTCGTCTGTGGCCTGAGTCAGATTCAAGATCTGCTTACGCAGCCGTGCGCTCGCGCGCCAACCGACCGCTCAGCCGTGCGTGTAACGGCGAGGTTCGTGGGAAGTGAGTCAGTAGATACTCCATCTGGTCGGCTAGTACCTTGCGTCCCTTCAGATAGATGTATTCCGCATAGGTCGGCGTAAACGGAACCGCGACGAGCTGCAGGCCAACTTGTTCCGGCAATTTACCACCCTTGTGATTATTGCAGCGCCGACAGGCCGTAACGACATTTGTCCAGACGTCGCCGCCGCCGCGACTGATCGGCGTGATGTGATCTCGAGTCAGGTCAGACGTACGAAACTGCTGCGCACAGTACAGACAAAGATTGGCGTCGCGCTTGAACAGCGTACGGTTGTTAAGCGGCGGCGTATAACGATCCCGGTTTCGCTCCAGCGCATGAGTATTGCCGTGAGTCGCGATGATCGAATTGACCTTGACGATGCTGCGCTGCCCGGTTACGGCGTTGAAGCCGCCGCGAATTTCGTAGATCAGGGATCCACAGGCATAGGCGACCTGTTCGGTGTGGTAGAGCCGAACTGCGTCGCGGTAATCGATCCACTCCAGAGGCATGCCCGCGACATCGGTACGCAGTACCTCCTGAGTTACGGCATATAGGTCCATGCTGTACTCGCCGAAGTTGGGTATCGGCGGTGGCAAGTGTCACCGAGACGGCGAGAAGTTTCAATGGCCGGTGTCGCAGAAATCCAACAGCGGCCGGCCGTGAGCGTGCCGCCTACAGTTCCTTCAAGACGGCGTCCAGACTCTCTTTGGCGTCACCAAACAACATGCGCGTATTGTCCTTGAAGAACAGAGGATTCTGAACGCCTGCATAGCCGGTCGCCATGCTGCGCTTCAGCACGATCGTGGTCTTGCCCTTCCAGACCTCCAGCACCGGCATTCCCGCAATCGGGCTGTCGGGTTCTTCCTGCGCCGATGGGTTGACGATGTCGTTCGCGCCGATGACGATCGAGACGTCGACATCCGGAAAGTCCGCGTTGACCTCATCCATCTCGAACACGATGTCGTACGGCACCCGTGCTTCGGCCAACAGCACATTCATATGTCCCGGCATACGCCCTGCCACCGGGTGGATGCCGAAGCGGACGTTGACGCCTCTCTCCCTGAGTACGTGGGCTATCTCATGGACGGTGTGCTGAGCTTGAGCGACCGCCATGCCGTAACCCGGCACGATCATGATCTCTTGCGCCGTCTCGAGCAGGCTCGCCATTTCAGCCGCATCGACCGCCAGGACCTCACCCTGGTCGGCCGTGCTCGCCACGCTCGTGCCGCCGGACGTACCGAACCCGCCGGCGATGACCGCGAGAAATCTGCGATTCATGGCGCGACACATGATGTAGCTCAAGATCGCGCCGCTACTGCCGACGAGTGCGCCGGTAACGATCAACAGGTCGTTGTTCAGCATGAACCCCGTCGCCGCGGCGGCCCAGCCGGAGTAACTATTCAGCATCGAGACCACGACAGGCATGTCGGCACCGCCAATCGCCATCACCATGTGCACGCCGAACAACAACGCGACCCCGGTCATGATCAGCAACGGTATCAGGCCGTCGCCACCGGCCGCGGATTCGATGATGAACTGTCTGCCGGCCCAGATAGCGATGACCAGCAACCCCAGATTCAGCCAATGACGCCCCGGCAACGTCAGCGGGCTGCCGCCGATCCGGCCGCTGAGCTTACCGAACGCAATGACCGAACCGGAAAACGTGACCGCGCCGATCAGTATGCCCAGACAGGTCTCGATGTCGTGGATCGTCAGGTCCACGCCGGTAAAGACGACCGCCGGGTCCAACGAGTTGGCGAACCCTACGAGCACGGCCGCCATCCCGACGAGGCTGTGGAGAATTGCGACGAGCTCCGGCATCTGCGTCATCTGAACTTTTCGCGCCATCAGCAGGCCGATGGCGCCGCCGATCACTACGGCCGCGATCAATACTTCATAGTGGGCGGTCACGATACCGAACACCGTCGCCAGCAACGCGATGCCCATGCCGATGATTCCGTAGAAATTACCGCGCCGCGCAGTCTCGGGACTACTCAAGCCCCCGAGCGCGAGAATGAACAGGATCGTGGCTCCGATGTAGGCGACGGTCACTATCCCCGGTGGCAACTGCTGTAGCATCGGTTAACCCCTACTTCCGGAACATCTGCAGCATGCGGTGGGTTACCGCGAAGCCGCCCGCGATATTGATACTGGTAATCAGTACCGTGATTCCGGCTACCCACATGATCCAGGCCTCCGGCGAACTGATCTGCAGCAACGCGCCGAGAATGATGATGCTGCTGATCGCGTTGGTGACACTCATTAGCGGCGTATGCAGCGCCGAGGTGACATTCCAGATCACCATGTAACCCACGAAACAGGCCAACACGAAGACCGTGAAGTGCGCCATGAACGAGGGCGGCGCGACCATGCCTAATCCCAGCAGCGCCGCGCCGCCGATGCCGAAGACAGCGGCCGGGCCGAACCGACTCGGCGTCTTCGCCGGTTCCGGCGCGGGTGGCGGAGCAGGCTCCGCCGCTTTTGGCGGCGTTGCGGAGAGCTTCGGCGCCGGTGGTGGCCAGGTGATCTCCTGGCCGTTCACGACCGTAGCGCCGCGGATTACCTCGTCCTCCATATCCACGACGAGCTCGCCGTCCTTCTCCGGGCACATCTCGGTCAGCAGGTAGCGGAGATTGGTCGCATAGAGCTGGCTGGATTGAGCGGCCAGCCGGCTCGGCAGATCCGTATAACCGATCAGTGTCACACCGTGGCGGACCACGACCTTGTGTGGCTCGGTTAACTCGCAGTTACCGCCCTGCTCCGCCGCGAGGTCGACGACTACGCTACCCGACTTCATCGACTCGACCATCTCGGCCGTGATCAACTTCGGGGCGGGTTTCCCGGGAATCAGCGCGGTCGTGATAATAATGTCCACTTCGGCCGCCTGCTCGGCGAATAATTCCATCTCTGCCTTGATGAACTCATCGCTCATGACCTTGGCGTAACCCCCCTGACCTGAGCCTTCCTCCTCGAACTCCAGCTCGAGGAATTCGCCGTCCATACTCTCTACCTGCTCCTTCACTTCTCGTCGGGTATCGAACGCGCGCACGATAGCGCCCATACTCCGGGCCGCACCGATAGCCGATAGCCCGGCGACGCCCGCACCGATGACCAGCACCTTCGCCGGCGGAATCTTTCCCGCTGCGGTGATCTGCCCTGTGAAGAAGCGGCCGAAATGCTGCGCAGCTTCTACGACCGCCCGGTAGCCGGCAATATTCGCCATGGAACTCAGCGCGTCCATCCTCTGGGCGCGGGAAATTCGTGGAATGCTATCGACGGCCAGCGCGGTCACGCCTTTACCGGCGAGACGATCCAGGAGCTCCGGATTCTGCGCAGGCCATAGAAAGCAGATCAGCACCTGGCCCGCGCGCAGAAAATCGAATTCGTCCCGGCCCGATTCTACGGATCGTTCCGGGGCCCGCAGCTTCAAGATGATATCGCTGCTTGACCACAGCGTCTCGGCGTCGGCCGTGACGGTGACGCCCGCCTCGCGGTATGCGTCATCGTCGAAGCTTGCGGCCGTACCCGCGCCTGCCTCGATCGACACATCGAAGCCCAGTTTGGCAAGCTTCGATGCGGCCTCCGGAGTGGTCGCGACGCGCTTCTCACCCGCATGTACTTCCTTGGGGATGCCTATTCTCATGCACAGTCTCCGGCCAGCACAGTCTAGCTGACGATCCGCGTTAGAAAGATTTACACCGAGCTGGCGAAAGCCGCGCGCGTGCCGCCCGGCTTGCTACTTCGTCGGTGTCTTGATGGATCCAGGCGGGATTGTAAACAAATCACAGAGCGTCGGCGCGATTAGATGCCCGCGAACGACTGCAACGAGACCGTCGCCGCTAAGCGCCGAGATTATTAACCGCTTCTTCGGTCGCTGCCGGTGGGCGGGCTTCTAACGGCCCAGGCCCATACCCATTCAGCCAGTCGGTTGGTCGGCCGGCCGGAGACGAGTATCCCGGAGGCGGCGGAGTTGATCAGGCGTCAGGCTGCGAAACTGTCTCTGGAGTTCCCTACGACGATCCGGCGGTAGGCGCTGGAAACGACGATAGGT
>JAZFPW010000131.1:0-6595 GCA_036444815.1 Gammaproteobacteria bacterium | reverse complement strand
TGACCTCCCTTGGCGGGACTTTCTCCCGGTATCCCCATACCGGGACATTCCGCCCCGGGCGTGGCCCCTGAATCGCACGCCCGGGGTCTCTTTTTTTTAAGATCTCGCGTTTTTAAGATCTCGTGCCAGTGTTCGCCTTGTCGAGCCACGCCAGCAGCTGCTCGCGCGCCGCTTCCAAGCCCTGGCGAGCCGGCGACGAGAACAGTATCAACGGCACGTCCTCGGGCACGGTCGCTGCGGTCTCGCGCTGTCTCTGCCGGCCGGCCTGGCGGCTTAGCTTATCGGCTTTCGTCAGCAACACGGCGGCCGGAACCTCGGCCTCCCGCGACCACGACAGCATCACTTGATCCAGGTCGTTGAGCCCGCGACGAACGTCCACGGTAATAAACAAGCCCGCCAGCGAACGGCGCTCGTGGAAGTACGCTTCCAACAGCACGCGCCATCGCTGTTTAACGACCTGGGCAACCTTGGCGTAACCGTACCCCGGCAAGTCGACGAGGCGGCAAGTCTCATCGATTTCGAAGAAATTGATCAGCTGCGTGCGCCCGGGCGTCTTACTCGTCCTGGCCAGATTTCGGCGCGCCACGATCGCGTTCATCGCGCTGGACTTTCCGGAGTTGGACCGCCCCGCAAACGCGACTTCCCGCCCGGTATCGGCCGGAAACTGGGTCGCCTTCTGGACGCTCTTCAGAAAGTTCGGGCTGAGGGAAAAGGCCATAGAAGTCGCCGACTCCGATGCCGCCGCTAGCGTGCGGCGATGCTGGGATCAAGCGGAGTAGTGTACAATCTCTCGCCGTTTGCGAGGATAAGGACGCGAGGTTGGATGGGCGTGGCAAGTAGGCACACAGCGCTGAAATCAAGAGCGGCCCATTCGGGCCTCTCGGGTCTAGCGAGCGTCATGCTCGTGTTCAGCAGCCAGGGCCTCGCCCAGGGATCCGCCGAGGCGGGCCAGGCCAAAGCCGCGTCCTGTGGGGCTTGCCACGGTAGCGACGGTTACAGCCTGAGCCCGGTGTGGCCGAACCTGGCGGGGCAACATGCGAGTTACTTCATCAGGCAATTAGAGGCCTATCAGAGCGGAGAGCGCCAGGATGTCCTGATGACGACACTCACGAGTTCGTTGTCGGCCGAGGACATGGCCGACCTGGCCGTGTATTACGCGACGCTGCCCACCGTGCAACGCGGCGCCGACCCGGAGCTCGTCGAACTCGGACAAAGCGTCTATCGCAGTGGTCTGCCGGACCGCGGCGTCGCCGCATGCATCGCCTGTCACGGCCCGTCGGGCCGGGGCAATCCGCTGGCCTCAACTCCCGTCGTCCGCGGGCAACACGCTACCTATACCGTCGCGACGCTGCACGCTTACGCGACCGGCGAGCGACGCTCCGACGGTGCCGTCAATCAGATGATGCGTGATATCGCCGGTTCGCTCCGGGAAGACGAGATACAAGCCGTCGCCAGTTACATTCAAGGTCTGCGCTAGGCATTAGGCGCCGAAGGGGAATCTATCGTGTTCAATCCAATACCATCTATAACACTACGGTCGGCCATTCTTGTGACGTTCTTATTCACGCTGACCGGCTGCGGCGGCGAACCAACGCCGACGGCAGTCGCGCCCGCGATCACCGATACCGCGCAGGCACCCGTCGAGGAAGTGGCGCAACCGACCGTCCTTGCCGCGGAACGCGCTGTCGCCGATGGCGAAGCACAGCCGCGTATCGCGTTGGCGCAAGCGGATCCGGCGCCGGCTTCCCGCCGCTTCGAGCTCGGCACGCACTACGAGAGGTTGCCCGCGGCGCAGGGGACGAGCTCCAGCCCCGACCTGATCGAGGTCGCCGAGATATTCTGGTATGGCTGCCCGCACTGCTATGAGTTCGATCCCCATGTGGAGAACTGGCGTGAAGATCTTCCGGACGACGTCAGCTTCGTGCACATACCGGCGGTCTGGAATACCCTGCTGCAGACTCATGCCCGGGCGTTTTACACCGCGGAGGCCTTGGGCCTGGTTGCGGAATTGCATACGCCGCTGTTCCGGGAGATACACGACAATCGTAACTACCTGGACAGCCAGGAGGCGTTGGCAGAGTTCTTTGGCCGCCACGGCGTCGAGGCCGATGCGTTCAATGCAGCATACGAGTCTTTCGCGGTCAATATGAACATGAACCGCGCCGACGAGCTCTCCCGCCGCTATCGCATCGCGAGCGTTCCTACCGTAATCGTCAACGGCAAGTACACGACCGACGCGTCCATGGCCGGCGGCTACGAAGAGCTGATGGCGGTCATCGACGAGCTCGTCGCGATGGAGCGCGCCGGCGAGTGAGCGGTCGCCGCCGGCGTCGTCCGGAATTCGTCGAGACGTGTTGACGAAGCGAGGCTAAAACGAGTCGCGCCGCTCCAACAGCCCGTAGGGATCGGCGTGGATCAACACCTCGGCGCCCGGAAACTGAGTCCGCACATCCGCTTCGACGGCGTCGCAGATCTCGTGGGCCTCCATCAGGCTGATTCCCGCGTCGAGCTCCAGATGGAACTGAATGAACTGGGCGGCCCCGGATGAACGCGTTCGCAGGTCGTGCATCCCCTTGACCCCGGGTTGCGCGAACGCGACGTCCTTGATGCGTTGCCTGTCGTCTTCCGGTAGTTCGCGATCCAGCAGCACGTCGATCGCGTCCGTCGCGATCACTCGAACGGCCAGTAGAATCACCACGACAACGACAAGCCCGAGCAACGGGTCCAGGATATGCAACTGCCACTGCGCGGACGCGAAGATCGCACCGAGTACCGCGACGTTTGTCAGTATGTCCGCCTTGTAGTGCACGGCATCGGCCGAGATCGCCAACGACCCGGTCTGGCGAACCACGAAGCCCTGAAACACGACGAGACCGATCGTGAATACCAGCGACGCTAGCATCACCCCGAGGCCCAAGCCCGGTTGCACGACCGGGCTAGGCGCCAACAAACGTGCGACCGCTTCGAACGCGACATAGCCCGCGGAGCCCGTCACGATCAACGCCTGCGCGAGACCCGCAATCCCCTCGGATTTGCCGTGGCCGAAGCGATGCTCGCGGTCCGCAGGCGACACGGCCACTTTGACGGCGAACAACGTAATCAGGGAGGCGACCAGATCGAGGAGCGAGTCCGCCAGCGAGCTGAGCAACGCCACCGAGTTCGTCGCATTCCAGGCCCAGAGTTTCAGCGCGATCAGCGTCAGCGCCATAACGACCGACGCGTAGCTCGCCAGACGCATCAACCGAATCTGTCGGTCGTTCAGGCTGGCGACGACGTTGCCGCTGGGCGCTGCCATGAGATCGTGACTGCCGGTCAACCGCTCGTCGTCGCGACGCGATATAACGCCCCGCCGAGCGCGGCGATCACGAGCAGCCCGATAATCTCAGGCAGTTCGATGCCGAGCGCGATCACGTCCGGGTTGCCGCTCAGGACGATCGGCACGGCCATCGCGATACCGATCAAGGCTTCGCCGGTAATCAGGCCCGATGCGAACAACATACCGTTGCGCTGGCCGACGACCGCGTCCGTGCCGCTGGCTTCATTGCGGCGACGCGTATAGTACGCGATCAACCCACCCAGCAAGATCGCCGTCGCAAGTTCGAGCGGCAGGTAAATGCCGACCGCCACGGCCAGCACGGGGGCACGCCAGCTCGCGTTGGTCGCTTTCAGGTACTCGTCCAGAACGATGATCGCGGCACCGATCAAGACACCGATACCGACCATCGTCCACGGCAGGCCGGCGCCGAACACCCCCTCGGCGACGGAAGCCATCAGAGTCGCTTGCGGCGCGAGCAGTGCGTTCGGCTGCTCCGGCGTGGGTGCGCCAAGGCCGTAGGCCTGCAACAACAGATTCAAGATCGGCGCCATGACCAGGACCGCGGCGAGCACGCCGGCCGCTTGCATGACCTGTTGGCGCCACGGTGTCGCACCCACGAGGTATCCAGCCTTGAGGTCCTGCATATTGTCGCCCGCGATCGCCGCGGCACAGCAGACGACCGCGCCCACCATGATGGCGGCGGCCGGGCCGGCGGCGGCATTCGCGCCCATCAGCCACAGCAACAGAAGGGAGGTGAGCAGAATCGTCGCGATCGTAATTCCGGAGATCGGATTGTTCGACGAGCCGACGAGTCCGGCCATATAAGCCGCTACCGAGGAAAAAAGGAATCCGGTGATGACCATGATCACGGTCATCGCGAGGGCGACACCCAGCGTGCCGACGATGCTGTAATAGACGGCGAATATCGGTATGACGAAGATTGCGATCCCCGCGAGGACGAGCTTCATGGGTGTGTCGTGCTTGGTATGGTCGTAGCCGCCCGCGGTAAGGGGAAGCTCCGCCTTCAGGCCGCTCTTGATTCCGGATAGCAGCGAGCCGCGCATCGAGATCAAGGCCCAGATGCCACCGATCAGCATCGCGCCGACACCCAGGTAGCGAATCTGCGAGGTCCAGATGGCGAACGCCAGGTCGCCGGCGTCGATCCCCGCCGCAAACTCGGCCGCCAGCGCCGGACTGTTGTCGAGATACAGCGTCGAGTAGATCGGAATCGCCAGATACCAGGAGATGGCGCCGCCGAGAAAGACGAGAACCGCGATATTCAGGCCGACGATGTAGCCGACGCTGACCAGCGCGGGCGACAGATTCATGCCGACGTAGGCGATCGTGCTCGAGCCGACATAGGTGGCTGCTTGCGCCGTTCCGACCCACAGGCGCAGGCCGGTCTCCGCCAACTTGGTCAGTGCGCCCAACAGCGCGGCCACGGCCAGTAACTTCGCCCCCTGGCTCGGCCCCTCGCCGACTCTCAAGACTTCCGCCGTCGCCTTGCCCTCGGGATAGGCCAGTTGTTCTTCCACGATCAGCGAACGCCGCAGCGGAATCGTGAACAACACACCCAGGAGCCCCCCGAGCCCGGCGATCACGCTGACCCACGCATATTCGAACACGTCCCAGTAACCGAGAATAATCAACGCCGGTAGCGTGAATATGACGCCGGCCGCCAACGACTCACCGGCCGACGCGGCGGTCTGCACGATATTGTTTTCCAGGATATTGGATTCCTTGAACAGCTTCAGGACGGCCATGGAGATGACGGCAGCCGGAATGGACGCCGAGACCGTCAAGCCGGCGAACAGGCCGAGATACGCGTTGGCGCCGGCCAGCACCATCGACAATACCAGGCCGAGCAGGATCGCCTTGACGGTTAACTGCGGCAGGGGTGTGACTGCGGCCATCCGGGCACCTCCAGTAGTCGTCTTCTTATTCGGGCGGCGGAGCTCTCGAGGAGACTAGCGACTGCGGGACATGAACGCCAGCCTGCTAATCCGCACCGCGCATCAAGCGCTTCAGCGGCTTCGCCAGGAGCGCCAGCAATATGCCGGAACCGATCGTCGTCAATACGATCTGGAGATACAGGCTAGGCATCTCATCGACCGCATCGGCCCTGAACTCGCCCGCTAGCAACCCGGCGAGGATACTTCCGAGTGACGCGGCCAGAAACCACACGCCCATCATCTGGCCGACAAAGCGCCGCGGCGCAAGCTTGGTCACGGCGCTTAAGCCCACGGGACTCAAGGCCAACTCACCCATCGTATGTAGTAGATAGGTGAATAGCAGCCAGGTCGGGAGGACCTGTTGTCCGTCGGCCACCAGAGCGGCGGCGCCGATCATGACCGCGAAGCCTAGACCGAGGATGATCAGTCCTACCGCGAACTTCAGCGGTGTCGACGGGTCGAGATGGCGACGCGCCAGCCCTATCCAGAGCATGGAATAAAGCGGCGCGAGAATAATAATGAAGACCGGGTTCAGGGACTGAAACCAACTCGCCGGTATCTCGAAGCCACCGAATTCTCGGATCGTGTAACGCTCGGCGAACAGATTCAACGACGACCCCGACTGTTCGAAACCGGACCAGAACATCGCGGCCGCGAAGAACAGCACGATGATGACGAACACCCTGCCTCGTTCGTCTCGGGTCAGGCGCCCGAGTAACAAGACGTAGCCGAAGTAGACGAACGCGAGCGCAGCGATCGCGTAGGTACTGCCGCGAGCAAGCGCGACGGCATCCAGGCTCAACGCTCCGGTCAAGCTCCCGACGAGCACGAAGCCAACGATCGCCAGGCACGCAACAATTCCGCCCCACAGTTTGCGCTCATTGGCTGTATCGTCTGGACGCCGCGCCGGCGCCTCGCGTCCCGCCTCCCCGAGGTGAGACTGGGTGAGCTTGAACTGAACGAGGCCGAAGAGCATGCCGACGCCGGCCGCGCCGAAGCCGTAGTGCCAGTTATCCAGGGCGAGCCATCCGCAGACGAGCGGGCCGAGCGCCGCGCCGATATTGATCCCCATATAGAAGATTGTGAAGCCGCCGTCGCGTCGCGGATCGCCGGGCGGATAGAACTCGCCGACGATCGCGCTGATATTCGGTTTCAACAGCCCGGTCCCGAGCGCGACGAGAATCAGCCCGAAGAAAAAGGTGGCCACGTTCGGAATCGCCAGGACGAAATGCCCGCTCATGATGATGATACCGCCGAACCAGACGGCGCGTTGGGCACCGATGAGCCGGTCGGCGATCCAGCCGCCAGGTAAGCAGAGCATATAGAC
>JAZFPW010000130.1:0-2649 GCA_036444815.1 Gammaproteobacteria bacterium | reverse complement strand
CGAATGTCACGGGAGAAACGGCGCCTGCGTCGCGACCTGAAGCTTGCCGAGGCGGAGGTCAACAGCCTACGCAGCTATCCGCTGCAAGATGCCAACTGAAGCAACATTCCTGCTAGCCGGGTTATTCGTTGTGGCGGCAGCCACAGGATGGCTCTTCGCCCGCTACTCTGTTCGAAGTCGCGGCGAGCCACCCTCGCCCCCGGTAAACGCAGACTAATTAAGAGGCCACAATTTCGTTCTGAATCGCCAGACCGACGAAGCGCTGGAACTGTTCGTGCGCATGGCCAAGGTCGATGAAGACACGCTCGAAACACACTTCGCGCTCGGTCATCTGTTCAGGCGGCGTGGAGAAGTCGATCGTGCAATTCGCGTCCACCAAAATATCCTAGCGCGGCCGAACCTCAACGAGATCCAGCGACACCAGGCGTTATTCTCTTTAGCACAGGACTACTTGGGCGCTGGCCTGTTCGATCGCGCCGAGAAACTCTTCTCCGAACTGCATGGCAGTTCTACGCTGGGGCAGGCGGCTCTGGAGCACCTCGTCGATATCTACGAGCGCGAGAGCGAGTGGGCCAAGGCTATAGAGGCGCATCGAGAACTGGAAGTAATGACCGGTGAGAAATCGGCCCAAGTCGCCCACTACTACTGCGAACTTGCGGAGCGCGCTCGTCTCAGCGGCGACCTGGATCTCGCGCGCCAGCATCTCAAGAGTTCAGTCAGGAGCGAGTCTGGCGCGTTTCGTGGCGCGTTGATCCGCGCTGCAATCGCCCAGGAAGACGAAGATTTCGCGCAGGCACTGCGTCTATACGAGCGGGTCCTGGAGGCAGATCAGAGACTCATGGTCGAGGTACTACCTCAACTCGTTGAGTGCTACGAGGCCACGAACCGGCAACCGGAATTAGAACGCTATCTGAAAACGCTCATCGCTACGGATCGACATGTGAGCCGGAACCTCGCCTATGCAGTGATTATCAATGGCTTGACGGCGCCGCCGGTCCTCCGTGACTGTGTCGAGGACTTCATACTTCACCACGATGTTATGACGACGCTGATCGACATGGATCATCTTACTGAGCTCCCGCAGGCTGATCGCGAGCAGGCTATCTTGCGAATCACTCGGGGTCTGCGGCAACTGGCACTGTCGAGCGCGCGGTATCGATGTACAAGTTGTGGCTATAGTACCCAGCGACTCGTTTGGCACTGTCCCAGCTGCAAATCCTGGGAAACGATCATGCCTATTCAGGCATTTCAGTTCGAGCGAATGGTCGAGTAATTCACGTCTCGTGTATCTATTCGAAGCCACCAGATTAGGGGGCTGCCGGACGAACCTCCACTCACTAGCATCCTCTCTCCCACTATCTAGAACCCGCAAAGGAGAAGGCTCATGAGAGGGAGATATAGAGAGTTACTGTGCCTGTTGATCTTCGGCTTAGGCTCTGCAGCCCTGTACGCAGGACCGGTCAACATCAATACGGCGGATGCTGAGACGCTCGCGCTCGAGTTAACCGGCGTCGGCCCGGCTCTAGCTACGGCGATTGTCGAATACCGAGAGATGAACGGCGATTTCGCCAGCCCGGAGGCACTCACTCGAGTGCGGGGTATCGGAGAGCATATCCTCGAGTTGAACAGGACCAATATCCTCGTCAGCGGCTCTTAGGTTAGTCGTACGATATCAAGGTATCGATTGCACCCGGGAGTAAGCCCGACGGATAACGATCCGCTCGGGCTTCTCTTATGCTAATCAGGCATCTCCGGTATCATGGTTCCATACGCCATGACCATCAGACTCCCTGGTGGAAGGGATCGGCCGTTGATATCGACAATTCGCTCAGCCGTATTCCCGGTTGCCGGCCGAGGCACGCGTTTTCTTCCCGCCACCAAAGCCTCTCCGAAAGAGATGCTTCCAATTGTGGACAAACCGCTGATTCAATATGCGGTGGAAGAGGCATTGGCGGCCGGTGTACACAAGTTGGTGTTCGTGACAGGGTCTTCCAAGCGGGCGATCGAGGATCATTTCGATACGGACGCCGAGTTGGAGAGAGTCCTCGCTGAGGCGGGCAGAGACGATTTGCTGCCGTTGGTGCGGGATATTGTTCCAGACGGCGTGGACTGCATCTACATTCGTCAGGGCACGCCGCTCGGACTCGGTCACGCTGTTCTCTGTGCAAGATCTGCAATCGGGAATGAGCCGTTTTTCGTCCATCTGGCCGATGACCTAATCTACAGCGAGAATTCATGCCTGAAGCAAATGAAAGACCACTTCGGCCTGCATGGTTGCAGTGTTCTTGGCGTCGAAACCGTACCGGAGGATCAGACCGGGAATTACGGTATTGTCGCGGTCGAGGCTGACGGAGACGGAGTACAACGCGTTACGAAGATTGTTGAAAAGCCCAAGCCGGAGGATGCACCTTCGAACCTGGCTGTCGTCGGGCGCTACGTCCTCACGCCGGGAATTTTCGAGAAACTCGCATCGACCGGAAGGGGGGCAGGCAATGAGATTCAGTTGACCGATGCGATTGCGAGACTTATCGCCGATGAACCGGTCCATATCCTGCCATTCGAGGGTATTCGCTATGACTGCGGTAGCAAGCTCGGCTACCTGCAAGCCATGGTGGAGTACGGGATGCGTCACCCGGAGATCGGCGATGA
>JAZFPW010000129.1:0-7367 GCA_036444815.1 Gammaproteobacteria bacterium | reverse complement strand
GCGAGCACCGGGCCGTGCAGCGCGCGTATCGGTACCTGTTAGCCGAACAGGAGACTGACGGTAGCTGGTTCGGCCGCTGGGGTGTCAATTACATCTATGGCACGGCGGCTGTCCTGCCCGGCCTGGCGGCGATCGGTGAAGACATGACGTCACCGCATGTGCAGCGCGCCGTGCGTTGGATCATCGAGCACCAGAATGCCGACGGCGGCTGGGGCGAGACCTGCGCCTCGTATATGGACGAGAATCTGCGCGGCCAGGGCCCCAGCACGGCCTCACAGACCGCATGGGGCATTATCGCGCTGGATGCGGCGGGCTATCGCAGCAGCGACGAGGCAACTCTGCGAGGTCTCCGATATCTGTTCAACACACAACGGCCGGACGGAACCTGGGACGAGCCCTACTACACAGGAACGGGCTTCCCGGGTTACGGCTTCGGGGCGCGTCTGGACCTCCGCGACAAACACACCAAGCAGCGAATCGCCCAGGGTACGGAGCTGCAACGCGGCTTCATGATTAACTACAACCTCTACCGGCACTACTTCCCGCTGATGGCCATGGGACGCGCCCGCACCCGCTCGAGCCGCTGAAGCCTACGCCCCGTCAGGGCTAACGGCAGACAGCCAAAAAGTTTCTCGGTTTATCTCAGCACGGCCTGTTTCCCGTGTAGAATTGCGCCACGATCGTAACGGGTAACGCCATGCGATTTGGTCGATTGCGGAATTTCCGAGCGTCCGCGGCCCCTGCTCGGATCCTGACAACCGGCGCGTTAGCGGTATTGCTGTGCGTCACGGCGTTGTTCGCGGTACTGACGTATTCGCCACAACGCAGCGGCGATCAGCTGCCTGATTTTCGCCCGCTCGAGACGCAATTACGGAAGGCGGAATTTTTCGCCTTTCTCGATCCTATCGTCGCGGACGTCACCGCCGAAGTTAGTGCAGAACGAGCATTCATACTGGAGGCCGCTGGCCGACTGGAGACACAGACGAGTCTCTCCTGGCTAACGCGCCGCAAGCTCGGCCGGATCGCGCAGTACTACGAGGTTGAGACGGAGGACGCCGATCTTACGACCGAGGTGCTCCCTGCGTTGCAGCGACGCGTCGACATCGTTCCACGGTCGCTCGTGTTCGTGCAGGCGGCGAAGGAATCCGGCTGGGGGACTTCACGGTTCGCGCGCGAAGGCAACAATCTCTTCGGGCAGCGCTGCTACTCGGTCGGCTGCGGCATCGCGCCGGCCGGGATTCAACCCGGTGCGAAGTTCGGTATCGCGAGGTTCGATACGGTCGGGGCATCGGTCACGAGCTATGTGCGTAATCTGAACACGCATCCGCTGTACGAGGACTTTCGTCGTCTACGCCAATCGCTGCGGGAGTCCGACGCGCCTCTGACCGGCACGGCCCTGGCGGACAGTCTGATCCACTACTCCGAACGAGGCGAAGCGTACGTCGCCGAAATCAAGTCATTGATTCGGCAGAACGCCCTGGAGCCACATGACTAGCTCGCATAGAGCGGCCCTCGTCCTGGCGTTGATCGGCAGCGCCTTCGTGTCTCAACGGCTAGCCGAGGCTGCGGACAGCGCAGTGATCCTGATGTATCACCATATCGACCGGGAGACACCGCAATCCACCAGCGTCACACCGGAGCGGTTCTCGGCGCATCTCGATTATCTGTCGCAGGAAGGCTTCACGATCCGGCCGTTACTCGAGGTCCTCGAGGCGATTAGGAGCGGCAGCGAGCTCGCTGACAAGACGGTCGTCCTGACATTCGATGATGGTTACGTCTCCGTACTGATGAATGCCTTACCGCTAGTGCGCGCTCGGGACTGGCCGTTCACGGTGTTCGTCAGTACGGATTACGTCGATAAGGGCTACGACGCCTACCTTAACTGGGATCAGCTTCGACAGTTGGCCGACAACGGCGGCACGATCGGCAACCATACTCGCACGCACAGACATCTCCTCCACCGCGCGGATGACGAATCGGCGCAGACCTGGCAGCAGCGCGTTCGCGACGAGATCATCGGCGCTGGAGAACGCATTCGCAGCGAACTCGGCGACGCGGCCATTCCCGTACTGGCCTATCCGTATGGGGAGTACGACGAGTCGCTCAGGGAGATTACGCAGCAACTCGGCCTATTCGCCCTCGGGCAACACTCCGGCGCCGTCGGGCCGCAGTCGGACCTGCTGGCGGCGCCCAGATTTCCTATTGCGACCGGTTACGACGGGCTCGACGACTTCGAGTTGCGCGTCCACTCCCGGACCCTGCCGGCCCGTATCCTCGGCCGCGAAGTCCATGTTCTCGATCCCGGCGAATCGCAGCCGGCACTGAGGCTCCAGATCACGCCCGGAAATTTCCGCGCCGACGACCTGGCATGTTACGCGTCGAATCAAGGCGCGATGGACTTACAGAGCTGGACACGGGACGAGCATCTCGAAGTCGTCGCTCGCCCGCTGCAGCCGCTGAGCCCGGGCCGAACGAAAGTCAACTGCACGGCTCCCTCGACCACGGAGCAAGGAGTCTACTACTGGTACGGCTATCTGTGGATGACGAAGAACGGCGACGGCAGTTGGTACGCGGAGTGAGTGGCTGGATCGCACAATAACGAGATGCTATGTTGCAGGCAGAGAAAAACCAATAACTCACGCCAACCGACCTGCATACGGGGAGATCGCGATGTCACACGCGGATAGTCCACGCCTTCAATTACAGCTCCTTTCGTTGACATTCGTCGTGCTTCTACTCCCGGGTTTCGCCCTGGCGCAGAGCATTTTTACGCACGTGCACATGCGTGTGCCGGATACGGCCGAAGCGGCGGAGTGGCACCAGGCACTAATGGGCGGCGAGGTCGTGTCGCGGGGCCCCGGGCAGGCCGTCCTTCATTACAACGGCGCCGTCATGACCATGCCGGCCGAAGGTGCGACCCCTCCGAGCCAAGGCGGCGTCCTCGATCACTTCGGCATCGCCGTTGAAGACGTTGCAGCTACGGTCGCACGAGCCCGGGACATGGGCGCGCAGATTCGGACCGAACCGCAGATCGGCGTCACAGCGGTGACCATTGCGTTTATCGAAGATCCCTGGGGAACGCGAATCGAACTACTCGAGGACCCGGTCTACACCGGTATCAATCACGTGCATATCATGGCTAGCGACGCGGACGGCGTTCACGACTGGTTCCTTCAAGTGTTCGGCGGCGAGGACGTGCCCGCGCGTGGCAAGGGTCGGTTTCATACCATCCTGTACGGCGACTTATGGGTCCACATATCGCAGCCCGAGGAAGGTGTTCCGGCATCGAGCCGCTACCGGTCACTCGATCACATGGGTTTTCGCGTACCCTCGCTGGAAGCGTTCGGCGAGGCTCTCGAAGCCTCCGGCTACGAGCCCTACCTGGTTAGGCCCAATCCGCCGGGCTCCGACTTGATGTTCTTCGAAGGCCCCGAGGGCATCCACTTCGAGATCGCGGAGGTCGTCGCCCAGTAGCCGCTCGACGCGGCCGATAGACGTTACCCGTACGCTCTATCGAACGCCTGCTCGAGATCGGCCACGAGATCATCGGGGTGCTCCAGGCCGACGGACAGCCGAACGGTGCCGTCATCGATCCCGGCGCGCGCACACTCTTCGTCGGTGAGATCCCCGGCGAAGTAGAGTTTCACCGGCGCGACCAGCGACTCGGTCGAGCCCACACTCGAGGTCGTCAGAAACAGCTCTAGCGCGTCGATGAACGCCCACGCCTGCTCCTGGTCCGCATTCAGGTCGAAGCTCAACACACCACCACAGCCATCCATCTGCTGCTGCGCCAACGCGTGCCCCGGATCATCCGCCAGCCCCGGATAGAAGACGCGTTTGACGTGCGCATGGCCCTGCAGATATTCGGCGATCGCCAGAGCGGTCTCGGAGTGACGGCGATAACGGAGGTAGTAGGTCCGTAAGCCTCGCAGGATCAGGAACGCCACCCCGGGATCCATCGTCGCACCCATGTTGATTGCCCATGGCTTGAGCCTGGCGATATTCGACTCGCCCGTAATTACGGCGCCGCCCATGACATCGCCGTGGCCGCTCGCATACTTCGTCAAGCTGTGGGCGTAGTAATCGATCTCGTACTGGCCGTGATTGTGCAGACCGGCGAACGTGTTATCGAGGACCGTCGTGACGCCGTGTTGCTTCGCCAGAGCGACGATGGCCGCGATATCCGGCACCTGCAGCATCGGGTTGGTCGGTGCTTCGAAGATCAACATTTTCGTGTCCTCGGCGGCAAACGCTTCGGCGATGGCCGCGAGGTCGTGGACGCTCAGCATCGAGAAGCTGATGCCGAAGTGCTTGAGCCGCTCCCGTACCAACGCGCGTATCGGCCGATAGCTCTCCACGAAGAAGACGATCCGGTCGCCGGCGCTTAGATTGGCCACGACCGAGAGCCATACCGCGGCCATGCCGGACGCGACGCAGATGGCATCGTCCCTGCCCTGAAGCTCGGCGGACAACTGCTCGAGTTGGCGCGTCGTCGGATTCGAGTTCCGCGTGTAATCGAACCCATCGCGGCGAGCCTCGGCTGCCATCGCGGACCTGATGGACGGGAACGTAAACTTCACCGAACGATAGACCGGGTCAACCAAGGACCGATTCCCGTCAGGTAGATCCACGGTCGGCTGGTGCGTGACGCGAGTCTCTTTTTTCATCGCCCTGGGCCCTCTCCGGTTTTAACCTGATCTCCGATCTTCCAGGTCACAAGCTATCCAGCGCTTGCGCCAGATCTTCGATCAGGTCCTCTACATCTTCCAAGCCGACCGACAACCGCACGAGCCCGTCGGTAATGCCGACGCGCTGACGTTCAGCCTCTTCGACGTCCGCGTGCGTCATGGTCACCGGATGCGTAATCAGCGTCTCCACGGAGCCCAGGTTCTCAGCGAGCGTGCACAACTTCACGGAAGACATCAGGCGCTTACCTGCCTCGACGCCGCCGTGAACTTCGAACCAGAGCATCGCGCCGAAGCCGCTCGCCTGCGACTTCGCAAGCGCGTGTTGCTCGAAGGACGGGAGGCCAAGGTACGAGACCCGAGCCACCTTCGCGTGTTCATCGAGGAACTCGGCCACGGCCTGCGCGTTGGCCGTCTGGCGTTCCATTCTGATCGACAGAGTCTTGCTCCCCTGCAGCGTGAGCCACGCAACCCACGGTGACATGATCACACCGCCGGTATTCTGAACGAAGCGGATCGACTCATCGAGCGGCTCCGTCTTGGCGATGACGGCGCCGCCGATGGTGGCATTGTGACCATCGAAATACTTGGTCGTGCTGTGGATCACTATGTCGGCTCCCAACTCCAGTGGCCTCTGAAAGAACGGCGTCAGGAATGTATTATCCACCGCGTGAGGGATACCGTGCGCCTTGGAGATCGCCGAAATCGCCTCGATGTCGGTGAGCTTCAACGTCGGGTTCGCAGGAGTTTCGGTCAAGATCAGACGGGTGTTGTCCTTGACCGCCCGCTCGACCGTTTCCGGGCTTGCGGTATTGACGAAGGAGAACTCCACGCCGTAGCGTTGATAGATCTTCGTACACAGGCGATACGTGCCGCCGTAGGCCACGTCCGAGATCACGGCGTGATCGCCGGCGCTCAGCGTTGCCTGCACGACGGCCTGGATGGCTGCCATGCCGCTCGAGTAACAGGTGCAATCGAAACCGTTCTCGAGGACCGTCAGCTTCTGTTCGAGCGCCCGGACCGTCGGGTTACCGCTTCTCGAATAGGAATAACCTTTGGCGAGATACTCGTCCACCGAGTCCTGGACGAACGTCGTGCTCTGATAGATAGGCGTGAGGATGGACCCGGTCTGAGGGTCCGGGGTCACGCCGGCATGAATCTGTTTCGTGGTGAAGCCCATCGGCTTTCTCCAAGAACGCGAGGTGGCCGGGGATGATACCGGAAACACTGCCGGGCGGCATCGCGGTGACGGCGATCGGGGGATGTAGTAGCGAAGGTCGCCGCGTTGGGCATCACCGGTGAACGCGACGGTTGATGTTGACCGATACCTATGGCAATAACGTCGAGCGAGGCGACCGCTACTTCTACAGCCAGGAGACACGCTATGTTGCTCGAAGGTTCCTGCCACTGCGGCACCGTCCGGTTCACGGTCCGTTCGGCCCACCCCCAGCCGTTCAATCTCTGTTACTGCTCGATCTGCCGTAAGACCGCAGGAGGAGGCGGATTTACGATCAACCTCAGCGGCGACTACGAGACGCTGACCGTGTCCGGCCGTGAGTCGATCAACGTCTATCGCGCCAGGCGACGCGACGAAGAGACGGGAGAGCTGACGACAAGCGATTGTGAACGCCACTTCTGTAGTCAGTGCGGCACGGCGTTGTGGGCGTGGGCACCGCGTTGGCCGGAGCTCGTCCATCCGTTCGCGTCAGCCGTAGACAGCCCGCTACCGGAACCACCGGAACGCACGCATCTGATGCTCGGCTCCAAAGCTCCGTGGGTCACGGTGCGCGCCGACCCCCAGGATCAACAGTTCGAGTCCTACCCGGATGAGTCCATCGCGCAGTGGCATCAGCGCCTGGGGTTGGAAGAGGCGGATTGATAGGGTCGATGCCGATGTTAGCGGCGACCGCCTCGTCCAGTATGCGGGCTCGCTGCTAGCTCGACTCGAGCGGCGCGGTCGCTTGGCCGCCGCTGCGGACCGCGTGCACTGCGGTCGCGCCGATGACGATCGCTCCTCCGAGCACGGCCAGTGCGGCGGGCGACTCCGCGAGAAGGAGCCATACCCAGACCGGCGACAGCACCGGCTCGACGAGAAGCAGCAGCGAGACCTCGAGCGCGCGGACGTGACGGATGCCGGCGGTAATGAACACATACGCCAGCGCTATCTGAACGACCCCGAGATACGCGACGATGAGCCAATTCCCGACGTTCCCATTTTCGCCGGGGAACGCGAACAACGCGGCGAATAACGACGCGACGAGACAGCCGGCGACGACGGCCGCCGCGGGTTCATCGTCGTGGTTTTCGGCACGAACGGCGATCCAGCGTAACCCCAGCAACGTCAACGCCCACGTCAATCCGGAAACTACAGCGAGCGAATCCCCCAGCCTCGGATCCGATGCATATAACGTCGCCTCACGAGTCGACGCGAAGATCAAGCCAAGGCCGATCAACAGCGCCGCCATAAAGCTCAGGTCCCGTAGTCGAGTGCGTTCGCCGAGTAACAGCGGGCCGAGGATCAGGATGTAGAACGGCGCGGTATCCTGGAGGAAGATGGCGTTGGCGGCAGTCGTATATTTATTCGCCAGTGTGTACAGCGTAAAGGTCGCCGCATAGGGTATGGCGACGACGACAGAGCGCCAGCTCCAACCGCGTCGTGCGCTCGGCAAGAAGATCAGCAGC
>JAZFPW010000128.1:0-2874 GCA_036444815.1 Gammaproteobacteria bacterium | reverse complement strand
TCGACCTCTCTCGCTATGACGCAGGCGCCGAGGACTGGAACGCACTGGGCGATGATGAGCGGCGGGAGCAGAGCCGGGTCATGGAGCTCTATGCCGCGATGCTCGAGAACATGGACTTTCATATCGGGCGCCTGATCGCGTACCTGGATGAGACGGGACAACTCGACAACACCGTGATTCTTTTCATGTCCGATAACGGCGCCGACGCTGGCGGCATCTCCCCGACCGCGCTCAACTACACACCCGATAACAGCTTGGACAACATGGGCCGCTATAACTCCTGGCTGATCTACGGGCGCGGCTGGGCGGAAGCGGCCACGGCACCGTTTCGAGGCACCAAGTGGAGCATGGCGGAAGGCGGTACCCGGGTAGCCGCCTTCATCCATCACGGCGCCATCGCCGCTTCGGGTGGCTTGGATCGCGGTTATCTCACGTTCATGGACATCGCTCCGACGATACTCGACATCACCGGAACCGAAGCACCGAGCGGAACTTTCGAGAGTCGCGAGGTCGTTCCGATGATCGGCAAATCGTTCTGGGGCCGCGCGCGCGGTCGTCCCGAGCCGGTGCATGGCCCCGACGACGCGGTGGGTTCGGAATTCCACGGCAACCGTGCCCTGGTTCGCGGCGACTGGAAGATTCTCATGCCCGCATCGACTGGGCAGTGGGAGCTTTTCAATCTGGTCGAAGATATCGGCGAGACAATCGATCTGGCGGATCTGCAGCCCGAGTTGCTGGCCGATCTCGTCGAAGCCTGGGAGCGTTTCGCAGCGGACGCCGGCGTCGCCCACTGACGGTTCGGCCTCCTCGCGCGCTGGTTAGCCCAACCAGGCCCGGTAGAGCAACCGCATCGCCATGACGAACAACAGTGCGCGGATAATCTGGCTGAAGAGGTGCGGCTGAATCAAACCGCGTAGCTTCGTACCGAGCGGAACGAAGACGATCGCCGGGACGACGGCCAGCAGACTCATCGTGAACTGCTCGAGAGAATACGCCCGCAGTCCCAGCAGCACGACGAAATGCGCTCCGGACAGCGTCGAGAAGACCGTCGCGACGGCAAACACATAGGCCCGCGGCGTCAGGCCCAACGCATCCACATAGGGCACGAGCACCGGTGCCGAGATACCGGTCGCCGCCTGCAACGAACCGGCGGCGAAACCCACGGCCGGCGCGAGCCGGCGGCGGGCCGACCCGGCGAGCGACAGATTCGGGTGCAGGAAGCGCAGCAGCAGATAGGCCACGACCCAGATCGCCAGAGCGGTTGCCAGGAACTGCTCGCTCGCGAGATAGAGCACGCCCGCGCCCAACGCCACCCCGGGGAGACTGGCGACAAGTAGCCGCGGCATTTCGGGCAATTCCTCGATGCAGTCCCGCAACGACCACGTGAGCCACAGATTGAGCACCAGCACGGGCATGACCATCGTCATCACGGCCCGCTCGACGCCTAAGAATCCGGCCATGACGGGTACGGCCACCAGCGGCAGCCCGAGACCGGTCAGCCCCTTGGCCGTGCCACCCACAGCGAGGGCGATCGCGATGATCAGCAACTCCTCCCACGCTAGTTCCTGCACGACGTCGCCCTCACGGGGCCTTAACCCGCTACACTGATCGTTGGTCCCCCGCTTGAACACCCTGCACAAGTCTGGGACAATTCTATGCAATCGTTTGCAGAAATGCGAGGTAGCCATGAGCGGTCCACGAATCAGCTATGTCGAGCCGCGGGACATCAAGGATCCCGAGATGCTTAAAGAACTGGAGCGCTGTGCCAGTATCGGGACGCCGCGTCCGGAGAGTCAGTCCATCCGCGCCCATGTCCCCGCGATTTTTTTCGGCTTCGGCAAGGTTTGGCGCGACGCCTTCTACGACGGTGTCCTAGACAATGCGGTCAAAGAGCTCTGTCGCATCTATGTGTCTCACTCGGTCAAATGTGAGTACTGCGGCAACCAGAGATCCGTCAAAGCACAGGGCGTCGTCGAAGCTGACTACATGGATCTGCTGAATTTCGAGAAATCCGAGCGTTACGATCAGCGCCAGAAGGCCGCCCTGGCCTACGCCGAGGCCATTACCTGGGACCTGCCGACCGACGACGCACTGTGGAAGCGGCTCCACGCCAGTTTCAGCGAGCCGGAACTCGTCGAACTCGGCTTCTTCATCGCGTTGACGATGGGCCAACAACGCTGGCTGCGGACCCTGAATATCGACCATCATCAGATCATGCCGGGCTCCGCGGCCGGCATGGCCTCCGGCCTCGAGGATGCTGAAGGTCTGGAGGACAAAAAGTCGTCCAAAGACTACTGGGCGAAAGACAAACTGGCCTGAGATCCACTCGCGAGAGGCTGTATGGCGGGAATGCAGTGCGCTACTCTTAGCGCTGGCTAGTGCTATGAACTACCGGTCCGGAAGCGCTCGTCGGCGCCCTCCCGGACCGGGCCTAAGAAGAAACGAGAGGTGCAGACAGTGAAACATGATGTGAACTCCACGCTAACCGGCCTTCTTGCTACGTCGACACGTCGCGCGCTGATGATCACGGCCGCAGCCTTCGCCCTGGCCGGCTGTGGCGGCAGCGGCACGGCCGAGAATCAGGTCTATCTGATCAAGTTTCCTCACGTGGTCGCGCCCGGCACGCCCAAGGGCCAGACCGCACAGCGTTTTAAGGAACAGGCCGAGGCACGCTTCCCGGGGCGGGTCGTCGTCGAGGTCTATCCCTCGAGCCAGCTGATGAACGATGACGATTCACTGGAGGCGCTGGCGTTCGGCGAGATTCAGATGATCGCCGTATCGCTGTCCAAGTTCGACCGGTTGACCCACGCGTTCCAGGTCTTCGACCTGCCGTTCCTGTTTCCGAGCCTCGCAGCCGTCGAGGACTTCCAGTCC
>JAZFPW010000127.1:0-5043 GCA_036444815.1 Gammaproteobacteria bacterium | reverse complement strand
CGCACGCAACGCATTACGGCTGACGAACAAGACCTATGACGTGATCGTCTCCCAACCGTCTCACCCGTGGACGGCGGGCGCGTCTCATCTATTCACCCGCGAGTTCATCGCAACCGTCAAGGGCCATCTCAACGAGGGTGGCGTATTCGTGCAATGGATGAATTCGGAATTCGTGGACGAGCCGCTGCTGCGGACGCTAGCCGCGACGCTGCTAGCGGAATTTCCGCACGTTCGCCTCTATCACGCGGCATCCCAAGTCCTGACATTTCTGGCGTCCGAAGAACCGTTGGACCTCGAGTTGCAGGCGGCACGATCGGGGCAGCCGTTCACGGCGAATATCATGCACTACAGCCGGATGGGGATGAACGGCGTCGAAGACCTCGTGGCTGCGTTGACGATGGACCAGGAAGGCATCGAAGCGTTCGCTGCCGATGCGCCGATCAGTACCGACGATAATAATCTCATGGCTACGCAGAGCCGCAGCCTCGCGGATGGGCTGTATCTCAACGACCTCAATTCACTGTTCCGACCCTACGACCCACTGACCAGGCGCGGTAGCTGGATCTACACACGCCTCGTGGACGACCTGAATTTCGGCTACATCGCACAGCGGCTCATCAACATGGGTCAACAGGCGCGCGCGGCGGCGTTAGCCGACGCGCACCCGCGAAATACGAACAAGCTGTTGATCTACGGCCTGGTCTATGCAGCGGCCGGACAGTTAGAACGGATGAAAACGGCCTATGAGGCGGCGCTGGCGGCCGACCCTTCGAATGCGCAGGCGCGTTATCTACTGATCAGAGATCAGCTCGCGACGCTTAACACGGACGAAGCATCGGAGGTAAGCAGGGCGCTCGTGGACGGCTTACCGGCCCCGGCCGCGGCGGTGGTCGACGGCTGGGGTTATGGCGCCACTCGTGATTATTCCGCGTTGGCTCAGCTGGATACGGTCCTGGGTAGAAGCCGGGTAACCGACGCTTGGTACCCCGAGGTTGTGCGGCTCCGCGCAGAGTGGCGTACGAACGTGTCGACCGATCCGGAGCGCTACGCCTTCGACGCGCGCAGATTGATCGACAGGGCAATACTTCTGGCGCCGAGCCAGGATCTCTATCTGCTTCGTGCGGTAAGTGCTATCGTTCTCAAGGATGGCGATGCGGTCATCGAATCATCGCGCTATATCACATATTTTATTCAAAACGATTTACAGCAGGCCGATCAGCAAGGCGTCCCGCTTCGTTCTCGCGATATGCTAAAGATGAGTCAGAATCTCAATGCGATCATCACTCACCTGGAGAGTGATCTTGTGGACGGCGACCCAACCCGTGCAGCCGCCGTTCTAAGTGCGGCGAAAGAAGCCCTCGAGCAGGTCGAGGCCTACGCGGCCGTAGAGAACTGATGAATAACCGCACGATAAGTAGATGCGTGATGGGTCTCCCGGGTCTGCTATTGCTACTGGGAAGCGTCGGACCCGCGTCCGGGCAGGAGACTCCCAACAGGGATCCCCACGGCCCCCCGGATGTCCAGAGCTACATCCAGAGCCTGATGAGTGATGAGCGGATCGCGGACCTGAAACCGGATCTCGTCGTCGCCGCGCTGATGCTTCCAGAGGACGCGATCGTGGCCGATCTGGGTTGCGGACCGGGCGTCTTTACCGTGCCCCTTGCGAAGGAGCTCCGCAAGGGCGTCGTCTATGCGGTCGACGTGGAGCCGCAGCAGTTGGACGCCCTGCGGCAGAGGCTGATAGAGGAGGATCTGCATAACGTCGTGCCCGTTCTCGCGTCCTACTCGACGCCCCACCTGCCGCCCGCACGCCTCAATCTGGTACTGCTGGTCGATACGTATCACCACATTGAGGACCGCATCGAATACTTTCGACAGCTGCGCACGGTTCTGCGGCCCGGCGGCCGCATCGCGATTATCGAGTCCAAAGCCGCTGGATCGGCGCCCGGAGCAGCGCTCGAAGCCAGACTTCCAGAAGGACTCCGACAAGAAGAACTCCGAACGGCGGGATACAGCCTGCTCAAAGGCTTCGACATCCACGAGCATCACGATTTCGAACTCTGGGTACCGAGCATCAGTTTCTAGCTATTGCGCTACGCTGATGACGTCGTTCGACGTTACGATATAACTGGTTAAACCATGGCCGAGATTCCACGATCCACAGAAGCACTGACCGAGCCGGCGCTCGAGCCGCTGGTCTCGGTCAGATCCCACGTGCCGGAAGATGCCATGACTGCCGGTTTGCTGGGGACCGAACGTAGCGGTCACGGCGTGCGCATTCGCGACGACGGCCTGATCGTCACCATCGGTTACGTCATCAGCGAAGCGGATGAGATCTGGATCGGCTCCGCCGACGAAATGGCGGCACCCGGGATCGTCGTCGGCAATGACTTTCAGAGCGGCTTGGCTCTGATCAAACCGACGATCCCCCTGCCAGGACCTACTATGAGACTCGGGCGAGCACAAGATTTGAATATTGGCGACGCCGTCACCGTGGCCGGCAGCGTCGGGATCGAACCCCAGGAGGTACAAGCCGAAGTCGTGGCGAGGCGGGAATTCGCCGGTCGCTGGGAATACTTACTCGAAGATGCGGTCTTTACCGCGCCCCCTCATCAACACTGGTCGGGCGCCGCTCTGATCGATCCCGACGGCCGACTTTGTGGCATCGGATCGTTGATAATTCAGGGATTCGAAGTCGACGGCGAGGCTCGAAACGTGAACATGTTCGTGCCAATCGAGTCGGTGGTGCCGGTCATCGATGAGCTCTGCGAGCATGGTCGCCGGCTCGCGCCACCTAGGCCATGGTTGGGCGTGCTCGCCCACGATGAAGACGATGAGGTCACGATCGTCGGCGTCTATCAGAATTCCCCGGCGGACGAAGCCAGGCTGCGACCCGGTGATATCGTACTGGAGGTCAGCGGGCAACGGATACTCACTCTCGCACAGCTGTTCCGCTCTGTCTGGAACCTCGGAAATGCCGGCGTCGACGTCCATCTCACGATAATCCGAAATTCGAAGCGTCAAGAAATTGTCGTCAAGTCGTCGGAGCGAGCCGCATTCCTGCGGAAAGGCACCGTTCAGTAGGTCAGGCTCTTACGCCAACTCAGCCGCCGCGCCCGCCGGCAACGGCACATCGAAGACGTTGATCGTCATCGATATCAACGAGTAGTAACCAAGAATTCCGACAAGATCCACGACGCCGTCCTGCCCCAGCGCCGCGATGGCTCGCTCGAATAATTCGTCGCTCACCCTCTGGCTCTCTAACAGCGTTCTCGAGAACTCATGGACCGTCGCCTGGTCCGGCGTCTCCCAGTCCGGCACTTGATGTGTGCGTATGCTCTCGATCGCCACGGACGAGACACCCGCAGCGAAGGCAATCTGCTTGTGAGCATGCCACTCGAATTCTGAACTCCAGTGCCGGGCCACGGCTAGTATCGCTATCTCCGACAACAGAGGCGGCAAGCAGGTCTCGTAACGCGCGTATTCACCCAGGCGTTGGGCGCGATCGGCGAGCTCCGGCCGCAGCAACCACATCGCTAGCGGGCCCGGTATCTCCCCCCGCAATCCTCCGGTGATCGCCGCCGCCACGCGCCGTTGTTTTTCTGTTAGCTCGCCGGCCGGAGGCGGCGCATAACGGCCGCTCATCGCGATCGCGCCGGGCCGAGCGCTGAACGCGGGCTTTCGAATTCAGATTCGTTTCGCATCGTGCTATTCGCTGGTTTAAGAATTCGTCAGGATCGATCCATGATAGGGGAACCGCAGAGTCGCAACCAATCTTTGCTTACTCCAAAGCGTCCTGCTATACAGCTAGCGATTTTTGCCGGGAACTCGAATGGACCCGATTACACAGGCCGCTCTAGGTGCCGCCGTCGGGCACGCATGCGTCGGTAAGCAGCTCGGCTATCGCCGCGCGGCATTGTGGGGTGCTGTGGCCGGCGCGTTCCCCGATATCGACAGCATCGTTGCCGGTATGATCTCCGAAGATCCATTGGTCCGCTTGCAGTTTCACCGCGGCATCACGCATTCGCTGTTCTTCGCGCCGTTCCTCGGGCCGATCTGGGCATGGCTGCTCTGGCGGCGCAGCCGTGATGCCCCTGCGACCCGCTATTGGCCCTGGCTGGTATTGATCACGGTTGCATTATTGTCCCATCCACTGCTGGACGCGTTCACGCACTACGGAACGCAGCTGTTGACCCCGTTCACCGACAGACGCTTCGCATTCCCGGCGATTCCTGTCATCGAGCCGCTCTATACCTCGATGTTGCTCGTCGGTCTCGCAGTCGCCGCATGGTTGCCGGCTCGCCCTGCGAGACTGGCGACGAGCCTCGCTCTGCTGGCGTCCACCGGCTATCTGTTATTCGGTCTGAAACTGAACGTCGATGCCGAGAACTGGGCCCGCGCGGATCTCGCATCGCGCGGCATCAGCGCATCTGAGGTCTACGCTTTCCCGACTATGTTTCAGCTACCTCTGCGGCGGCTCGTAGCAAGAACGCCGAGCGACGATTACGTCGGCTTCGTCTCGATGGCGCAGCCCTGTCCGGTCCGCTGGGGGCGACGACCCAGAGAATCCGCTGCGGAGTTCGTGGCGTTCAGGGCGACGCCGGAGGCGCGTATCTTCGACTGGTTCGCGATCGGGCTGACCACGCACTACCGGGATGGCAGCGAACTGATCCTGAGCGATCTGCGTTACGGCTATACGAATGACGCGAGGCAGGGCTTCTGGCGGGTGGAAGCGTCTCTCTATTCCGACGGAACATTCAGTAGGCCCGAGTACCGCCGTGATGCCCGGCCGCCGTTGTCCTGGGCCACGATCCGCAACCTCTGGGGGCAAACCTATCCCGCGAGCTGCGGCGAGTTTACGGGCACGTCGCTGCTAACCGAATGACGCGACCGCTCCGGCGGTGCCCGCGACGACACCGCCTGGAGCGGCCGGTCTAGCCCCGCCGTGGAGACGACTGGCTAGTTGCGACTCAAACTCTGATAGAGCAGGCGGTTAAAGTTCTCGGGATTCATGAAGCCACCGCCGAACTGCTCATCGAACTC
>JAZFPW010000126.1:0-4192 GCA_036444815.1 Gammaproteobacteria bacterium | reverse complement strand
GTTGAAGGCCTGCGGCGAGGTGACCTCATGGACGAGATGCAGATCGACATAGAGGATTGCCGGGATGTCGCCTGTCTCTGCTACGACGACATGCTCGTCCCACACTTTCTCGAACAAGGACTTCATCGACATCGCTGCGATCAGACGGCGACCGGGCGGTCAACCTGGCCGTCGCCGTCTGCCGCGATCCTCTCCAACCAACCCCATTGATCAGGTGTTGAACCATCGAAGAGACCGAAGAATTTTTCCTGCAGGCTCGCCGTGATCGGGCCGCGACATCCGTCCCCGACGGTAATCTTGTCAACGGATCGAACGGGCGTGATTTCGGCCGCCGTGCCCGTCAGAAAGACCTCATCCGCGATATAGAGCATCTCTCGCGGAATGTCCTGCTCGAGCACGGTCAAGCCCAGGGTACCCGCCAGCGCGAGGACGGAGTGGCGAGTCAGGCCGGCGAGGATCGAAGCCGAGACCGGCGGCGTGTAGAGCGTACCGTCCTGAACCAGGAACAAGTTCTCGCCCGCACCTTCGCTGACATAGCCCGCGGTGGTCAGTGCGAGTCCTTCGGTGAACCCTAAGCGGCGCGCCTCCAGTGTCACGAGGAGACTGGAGAGATAATTGCCGCCTGCCTTCGCTAACGCCGGCACCGTGTTGGGTGCGACCCGCTGCCACGAAGAGATGCAGACATCGACGCCGTTCTCGAGTCCCCCATCGCCCAGGTATGAACCCCACTCCCAGGCCGCGATCGAACAATTGGCCGGCGCCGCGGGATCCCCGGCAACGCCCATCTCGCCATAGCCTCGGTACGCGATGGGGCGGACGTAGGCCCCATCGAGCAGGCCGTTCTTCAGTACCAGGTCTTTACACGCCGCGACGAGCGTGTCGACGGAGTAAGGAATATCCAGGTAGTAAATCTTGGCCGAGTTGAACATGCGCCGGATGTGGTCCGTGAGACGGAAACCGACGGGCCCGGCCGGGCTCTTGTAGACGCGGATGCCTTCGAACACCGAGGAGCCGTAGTGAAGCGCATGGGTCAGCACATGCACCGTGGCTTCTTCCCACGGGACCAGGTCACCGTCATGCCAGATGTACTTGCTGGTCTTCAGGGGCATTCCTTAGGTCCTCGTCGTTAAGGATTACCGAGCGCGACGTTTTCTTCCGCCACCTGGCCCGTCGCTTCCTGGCGACGGATCACCCGGTTGATCACCTCGAGATACGCGAAGGCGGCGGATTCGACGATGTCAGTGCTCACCGCGTGTCCGCGATAGCTCTGCTGATTATATTCGACGGTTACCGTAACCTCACCCTGAGCGTCATCTCCAACCGAGACGCCGTGGACTTCGAAGTTCTTCAAGACCAGGTTCACGCCGGTCGCCTGCTCCAGCGCCCGGAAAGCCGCCGCGACCGGGCCGTCGCCTTCGGCGGCCTGCCGCAGCTCCCGTCCGTCCGTATGGCTAATCCGTAGCGCCGCAGCAGCGATACTACCCGTGCCTGCCGTAATGTGCAGCTCCTCGATCGCCCAGGGCCCGGCTTTGCCGACATCGACGTTCATGACGATCGCCTCGATGTCCCGGTCGTACATGTCCTTCTTCCGGTCGGCGAGCTCTTTGAACTCCGTGAAGCAGCGGTTCAGCTCGACGTCGTCCAGTGGAAAGCCGAGTTGTTCGACGCGTTGCCTGAAGGCGTGGCGTCCGCTGTGCTTCCCCAGGACGAGATTGGACCGCGATAAGCCGACGTCCTCCGGGCGCATGATTTCGTAGGTCGTGTGATGGCGGAGCATGCCGTGCTGGTGGATGCCGGCCTCGTGAGCGAAAGCGTTTTCCCCGACGATGGCCTTATTCCGTGGCGCGTGCATGCCGGTTACATTCGCGACGATACGGCTCGTCGGATACAACCGCTGCGTTCGAATGCCGGTCTCGAGACCGAAGTACTCCTGCCGAGTCCGCAAGGCCATAACCACTTCTTCCAAAGAGCAGTTACCCGCGCGTTCGCCAATCCCGTTAATCGTGCACTCGATCTGTCTCGCGCCGGCTTGTACGGCCGCCAGGCTATTGGCGACCGCCAGACCCAGGTCATCATGGCAGTGGACGCTGAGGCGGACCCCGTCTATCCCCGTGACGTTCTTTTTCAAATAACGGAACAGCTCATAGAATTCTCCGGGCACGGTATACCCGACCGTATCCGGGATATTGACCGTGGTCGCACCGGCATCGATCGCGGCTTGCACGACTTCGGCCAGATACTCGGGCTCCGTGCGGGACGCGTCCTCCGGCGAGAACTCGACGTCCTCACACAGCGATCGAGCTAGCGTCACGCTTTCGACGGCCGCCTTGATGATCTGCTCCTTCGCCATCTGCAACTTGTGCTCGCGATGGATCTGGCTCGTCGCGACGAAGACGTGAATGCGCGGGTGCTGCGCGCCTCTGACGGCGTCCCAGGCCCGCTTGATATCCTTCTCGTTACATCGCGCCAGCCCGCAAATAATGGGCCCTTCGATGGTTCCGGCGATCGTCTGCACGGACTCGAAGTCGCCGGTGGAAGCCGCCGGGAAGCCGGCCTCGATGATGTCGACGTTGAGTTCCTTGAGCGCGGCCGCAACGCGAAGCTTCTCATTGAGCGTCATGCTGCATCCGGGGGCCTGCTCCCCGTCTCTCAATGTGGTGTCGAATATGACGACTCGCTTGTCATCCGCTGCGTTCATGATGTCTCTCCTCAAGATCGAGGTTATGCCTCCGTTGAATTACTCCTGCAACCAGCTCATACGACCTCTGAGCTCCTTGCCGACCGTCTCGATTTGGCTGTGAAGGTCCGCCTCGAGAAGTCGGTTGTACTCCGGTAGACCGGCCTCGTACTCGGATACCCAGTTCTTGGCGAACGTACCGTCCTGGATATCTTTCAGCACCTCGCGCATCCGCTCACCCGTGTGCTCATCGACGACTCGCGGCCCCTGCGTGAGGTCGCCGTACTTGGCCGTCTCGCTGACGAACTGATGCATCTTCTTCAGACCGCCCTCGTGAAGCAGATCGACGATGAGTTTCACCTCATGCATGCATTCGAAATAGGCCACCTCGGGCTGATAACCGGCGTCAACCAGCGTGCCGAAGCCGCGGACGATCAGTTCGGACAACCCTCCGCACAACACGGCCTGCTCACCAAATAGATCGGTCTCCGTCTCCTCGGCAAACGTGGTCTCGAGCACGCCACCCCGGGTACCGCCGATGCCATCCGCGTACGCCAGTGCACGCGCATGGGCGTTACCGGTCGCATCCTGGGCGACCGCGATCAGGCAAGGCACGCCTCGGCCGGATTCGTACTGGCGGCGCACGAGATCACCGGGCCCTTTCGGGGCGATCAACACGACGTCCAGGTCATCCCGAGGTTCGACCCGGCCGTAATGAATATTGAAACCGTGCGCGAACAAGATCGTGGCATTCTCTTTCAGCTGCGACTCGATATGCTGATAGAGCTTGCGCTGGACCATGTCCGGAACCAGGAAGGCGACGAGGTCGGCGCCGTCCACCGCTTCCTGCGGCGGCCGCACGGAGAAGCCGTCGTGTTCGGCCTTGGCGGATGTCGCGCCGCCTGGCCTGAGCCCGACGACGACCTCGAATCCGGAATCACGTAGATTCAGCGCGTGGGCACGGCCCTGACTGCCATAGCCGAGGACGGCCAGGACTTGCCCGCTGAGCACCTCGGGCCGAACATCCGCTTCCTCATAGAGTTTCATGTCAATACTCCCGTCATCATTATCTACTGGGTGTTCCGGGCAAAAAAATCAGGCCAAAAAAAAACCCCGCAGCCTTTCGGGTGCGGGGTCTGCATGGTTTATCGTCGTCAACCCGCGCGCCCGCACCTGCCGTCGCTAAGCAGCACGAGAAGGAGCAGCGCGTGATGGTTGTGGATCATCTCAGTCAACTACGTTGTGGACTCTGCATAATGTAAAAAAGAGTATGTGTTGTCAACGTCTCAGCGCTGATACTAGAAATATAACGAAGTATTCGATATAAGTCATTATTAATAAAGCTGTTTTTTATCCATCAAAACGGCGGTTGATGCCGAAGCGGAACGGGGCAGCTGACTCGGCCTGCGAAGCGGCGAGTCGAACGACGCCTTTTGGTCTATCATCACGCGGCTATAGCACCGGTCCGGCGTTTTGCGCTATCCTCTCGCCCGGACACCCGGTGCCCGAAGGGAG
>JAZFPW010000125.1:0-9651 GCA_036444815.1 Gammaproteobacteria bacterium | reverse complement strand
TCAGCGCGCCGCCGACAATCCTCCACCGGTCGTCGTCAATTCAAGTTTCGCAGCGGTCCCGGGTCTCGTTGGTGGTCAAGACAACACTGGGCCCTACGAGGTCGTATCCGACTGGCCGAAGCCGCTTGCGCAGCTACCCGGGCACGAGGATTGGACCTGGGGAGCCGTGCAGGGCATTTTCGCGGAGAGCCCGGATCGCGTGTTCATCCTTCTGCGCGGAGAGCTACCGGTATTAGAGCGCCCCGAACAAGTACCTTACCCGGATGTCGGCCCAAGCCTGTCGTTCCCGGTATCTGCGACCCCGTTTAGGAATGCGTCGGTCGGTCCTGTGACAAGCCCGGGTAACTCCGGATCGGACGGCTGGAACGGTTGGCAAGGCACGTTGGGAGTCGATGCCCGCTGGGAGCATTGCCTGATCGTAGTCGATTCGGCAGGTAATATTATCGAGGAGTGGACGCAGTGGGACTCCATCTTCAGACGGCCACACTCTGTCGCTATTAACCCTTACGACCCCGAGAAACATGTGTGGGTCGTGGACGATCGGCAACACGCCGTCTACAAATTCTCGAATGACGGGCAACGCCTGGTTCAGACCTTGGGAATACCCGGCGAGCCTGGTACCGATGCCACTCATTTCAACAGGCCGACCTTTCTAGCCTGGCTCCCCGACAGCACATTGTTCGTGGCGGATGGCTATGCGAACTCCCGAGTCGTCAAGTTCGATCGGAACGGTGAGTTTCTGCTGGCCTGGGGCGAGGAGGGCAGCCCACCCAACGACACGCGGCCTGGACATTTCAATGCGGTCCACGGCGTCGTTGTGGATCCACAGACGCGAAGAGTCTATGTGACCGACCGGACCAATCGGCGGATTCAGGTCTTCGACGAGAACGGTGAATTTCTGCATCAGTTCAGCACGGGTGGCCCGTCGACACCGCAGTTCCTTTACTTCGCCGCCGATAGATATCTATGGGTCGCAGACAACGCGACGAGCAAAATTGTCAAGTTCGATTTGGACGGGCATTTCCTGTATTCCTGGGGCAGCCAGGGCCAATGGCCGGGCGCCATGTGGAATGTGCATGGCATCAGCGTCGATCAAGAGGGCAATCTCTATCTCGCTGAAGTGAACAACGGCAGACCACAGAAGTTCAGGCCGAGAGAAGGCGCGAACCCAGATTTCCTAACCGGGTTGCCGCTTCGGTCCGCTTGGGAATAGCCCGCAGATTGACAGGCGATGCTTCGATACCGAGAAAATAGGTACTAGCGGAGACGAGAACCATGAGAAACAGCACTCGCATAAGCGCTGGCGCGTTGATCGCCGTCGTAGCGTCGTTCGGTTCGTCCATCGTTTGGGGGCAGGTCACGGTGCTCCAGGGCGGCACCGTGATCGATGGTATTTCGGACACGCCTCTGCCCGATGCGGTGATCGTTCTCGAGGGAGATACGATTCGCGAAATCGGCACGGGTGCTAGCGTCACCATTCCAGCGGGCGCGGACGTCATCGACCTCTCAGGCAAGACCATCATGCCTGGAATACTGAACATCCATGTGCACGTCGGTATGCGAGACGGCATGCAGGCCAACATAGACAACTACAGCAGACAGAACGTTGACCGGGATGCCAAGGCGTATCTCTACTACGGCGTCACGCACGTCGCTTCTCTCGGCAACGATGCTGCGGCCATGGACGATTACCGGCGCGATCAGCAATCCGGGGTGGTGAGCGGGCCGCGCGTGCACTCCGGGACCTTCGGCTTTGCGCCGGTGGGCGGCTGGCAGCCCGCGAATGCCTACCTGAACAGGCCCGCGGATCCCGACGAAGCGCGTCAGATGGTTCGTGACCTGGTCGCGAATAGAAGTCCAGACGTCCTGAAGGTGTGGGTGGACGATGGCCTCGGCAGCCTGCAGAAATTCTCACCGGAGATGTACGGCGCCATCATCGATGAAGCGCATCAGAACGGACTGAAAGTCTTCGCCCACATGTACTACCTGGAAGACGCAAAGGAACTCGTTCGGCAGGGAGTCGACGTCTTCGCGCATAGCATTCGGGATCAAGAGGTGGACGAGGACTTCCTGGAGCTCGCCCGAGAAAACGGCGTTACTCAGGTTGCGAGGCTGGTCGGCAACCAGGGGTACTACGTCTACGGCGAGAACCCGGACTTCCTGGCAGATTCGACGTTGGATGCGGTGTTCGAGCCGGCGCTGTTAGCCGGCCTCCGCAGCCACGCGTACCAACAGGAAGTCGCAGCGCAATCGAACATCGATCAATTGAAGGCGACATTCGAGCTCTCGAAGCGAAATACGCTCAAGGCTCACAATGCCGGTATTCCGATCGCGGTAGGCACCGACACGGGCCAGCCGGGCCGGTTCGAAGGTCTATGGGCCCACCGCGAGATGGAGATGCTCGTGGAGACAGGATTGACGCCGATGGAGGCGATCAAGGCCGCGACCATCAACGGGGCCCGCGCACTCGGGATAGACCAGCAGTACGGCAGCCTCGAGACAGGCAAGAAAGCCGACTTCATCGTGTTGGATGCCAACCCGCTGGACGACATCACCAGCTCCCGAAGGATTTTCGCCGTCTGGCAGAACGGCGAACGTGTCGATCGATCCGCGCTAACGCGCGCGTCGGGGGCCGAAGGAGTTCACTAGCAAGGAAGCGGTCGAAGCGGTTGAAACCGTCTAAGGATCTTCGTAATAAGGTTCACAGTGATCGGTCTCGACCTCCAATCCGGGCTGCCAGGTCCAGACCAGGAAGCCGGGCTTGTCGATCGGCTCGGTGAATGTCGTTGGGTCATAGGCCCGGAAGTCATAGACGAGCGTGTCCCCGTCGAGAGTAAACCGCTCGACGATTTCGATGGCTTCCGTTTGCGGAATGCCCCACCACGGCGGTAGATCGAAGAACGGGTAACTGATCCGGTTCGTCGAGACAACCAGAGTCTCGCCCTCCCAGCGGCCGCGCGAATAGCCTAGGGGCGTCGCCTCCGCCTCGTCGGGGTCAACTTCCGCGCCCATGTGAATCACTCGAATCCGATTGTAATTCTGAGAATGAATCACGATGTCTTCACCGCGGCGCTGGAACTCGAGCGGACGAGATCCCGCAATCGTCATGGCCCGCGGCATGCCGGGAAGAGTGCACTCGAGAACCGGGTCATCCCTGAGCGGATCGTAGGCTTGGTAAGCAGCCATCGCCTCGGGCGTCAACGGCGGCAACTCCGTCACCTCGTAAGGCGTCCCGCCTGTCCAGATCCAGACGCGGAAGATCCCTTCGGGCGGGGCTGCGTCCGGGGGAATCTCGCCTTCCTGCTCGCGGCTGCCGCCGATGAAGTCGGCCGACCATTGTGGGCCTGTGCTCGTAAAGACGAGTTCGGTACCGCTCGGAGCCAGCACGCGAGCCAGTCTTAGCCAGTGCTCACGACGGTCGGACCGTTGACCGGCGGCTCTGACATGATCGCCTTCTGAAACATAGCCGTCGATCAGGCCCTCGTGTCTGACGGTTCCTGCGCCGGGCCCCTCGAGCACCCAGTCGACTTCCGTACCATCGGCCGTCTCGACTCGAACGGTGATCATGATATGGGGATTTCTCCAGATGACCCTGACCACCTCACCCTCGACCTCGTGCATCGCGCCGTAGATGTACTCCACTCTGGAGTGGTGGGCGGTCGTCGCGAGGGGCAGAGATATTAAGGAGACGAGGAGTATCGTTCGGCTAAACAGGATCGCTTCCTCCAGCCGCGGCGGTCACTGCCACAGCGTGGCAGCGACCGCTGTGGAGCTATTCCGGATGACGGATTTCTTCGGGCGCGCGTTGTCGGTCGTTCTGGATGACGTCGAACTGGAACGTCAGTTCGAAGTCATCGGGTGGGAAGCAGATCTCATCATCGCAAGTCTGATAGGTGAGCACGGCATCCACCGCGATGCTGTCCTCCCGGTAGGCCGGCGCCAGGCTGATATCGCGTTGAATCCGGGCGGTGCCGTGATAGACCGGAACGCGCTCGTCGATGGGCTCGAGATACAGGATCTCGGGCTCGGGCAGCGTGAGCGCGCCCATCAGTACGTGGTCCGTTTCCACGATGCTCAGGTCGATCGCCGTATAGTCGGAGCCCGGGGCGTAGAGATGCATCAGTTCCGGTAGCTCGATATCCGCTACGAGAGTGATCGTATTGCCCGGCCGCAATTCGTCCTGGGACGCGAATGCCACGAGGTCGAACTGGGGTAGCTGCACCTCGGTTTGCCGGCCACCGTCGGCGCCGAAGGATTTGAACAGGATAGTCTCGGCGGTGGTACGAATCCGATGACTATCCTGGAAGAACTTTTCCTGCACGATGCCGTCGGCATTGACGATGTAGATTCCCGGAAATGCCATGCCGTCAGTACGGCTTCCGGCCTCCGGATTTGGATTGCGTATGCCGTACGCTTCGATGATTTCCGAGTCGGGATCAGCCAGCGTGGAGTAATGAAATCCGCCCATTCGATCCGAGAAACTCCTGAGAATCTCGACGGTGTCGTAGCTGATGGCAACGACGCCCAGGCCTTCGTCCGCGAACTCGTCTAGAGAAGCTTCCAGCTGCACGAGCTGGGTCTTGCAGTAGGGTCACCAGTCTGCGGAGCGATGAAACACGATCATCGCGCCGTTGGGTCCCATGACGTCATCGAGACTGACGATGTCGCCGTTCTGATCGTAGGCTTCGAAATCGGGAATACGCTGACCGATCTCGGGACCGCTGACCATCCCTCTGCTGCCTGTCGGGATGTCCGTGAGGAACTGTGTTGAATAAACTGGTTGTGACAGTGCGGGCAGCGCGAAGAGAGACAGCACCAGCGCTGCCGCCAAGCCGCTCACCCTGTTGATGTTCTTAGCCATGGCTGATCTTCCGTTCCGGGCCTGAGAAGGCAGTCTACCTGCGCAGGACTGTGGCAATCAAGACAGCGTGCGAGCCCAATGGATCGCTACGATTCGTCACGATACGGCCCATTTCTTCTTCCCATGGACCACCTCCAGGCGCATTATTGTGCCGGCTGAATGCTCTAGGCCTACCAGTCAGCCAGGATCGCCGAACACAGGATTAGACTAATGCGAATAATAAATCGGTATCGAAATGCGCTGGCCTTGATCGGCTTCCTCACGATCCTGTCGAACTGGGCGTCCGCACAGAACGCTGTGCGCGATATCCCGTTCGATCAGCGTACCGCCAACTCACCCACGGCAGTCACGGCTCACGAGGAGCTGGCGGATCTCCCACAGTTCATGGTGGATCCGTTCTGGCCGAAGCCGCTGCCAAATAACTGGATTCTCGGTCAGGTCTCCGGCGTACATGTCGATTCGGATGACCACGTATGGATCGTCCAGCGGCCCAATTCGTTGAGCGATCGCGAAATCGGAGCTACCCAGGATCCGCCAAGCAGCAAGTGCTGTTTCCCGGCTCCGCCCGTGCTGGAGTTCGATCAGAGCGGCAATGTGCTGCGGGCCTGGGGAGGTCCAGGCGCGGGGTACGACTGGCCGCGCTCGGAGCACGGCATTCATCTCGCGGACGGCTTCGTTTGGCTCGCCGGCAACGGCCAGGGCGACAACCAGGTCCTGAAGTTCACGATGGATGGCGAGTTCGTTATGCAGATCGGCCGTCCGGACCGGAGCACGGGCAGCAACGACACTGAGAACCTGAATCGGCCCGCGGACCTATTCGTTGACGTTGAGGCTCATGAAGTCTACGTCGCCGACGGTTACGGCAACCGCCGCATAGCCGTATTCGACTCCGAGACCGGCGACTACAAGCGGCACTGGGGAGCCTATGGCAACACGCCACACGACAACCCCATGCCGTTATACGACCCAGACATGCCGCCATCCGACCAGTTTGGTAACCCGGTCCACTGTGTCCAGGTTTCCAGGGACGGACTCGTCTATGCCTGCGACCGCACCAACGACCGTTATCAGATTTTTCAGAAAGACGGCACTTTTGTCTCGGAGGCGTTCTTCGAGCCGGACACTCTAATGAACGGCTCAGTCTACGATCTCGTGTTCTCGCTGGACGCCGGCCAGAGCTTCGTTTTCATGGTCGACGGCTTCAATAACGAGATGAGGATCGTCGACCGCGCCTCCAACTTAACGCGGGCGCGCGTCGGTCGGCCAGGCCGTTGGGCAGGGCAGTTTCACGCCGTCCATGACATCGCTATCGACTCCCAGGGTAACCTCTACACAACCGAGGTAAATACAGGGCAGCGCGTCCAAAAGTTCCGTCGCCTCGACCAATAACGAATATCAAAACGTCCGTTTGTGGGCTACCTCTAAACGCCGTCTTTGATGGCCCCCGCGCTCCCCGCGGGCCAACCGGCCCGGGGCGTTCTATAGATTCAGAATCGGCTGCTGGAGCGCCGCCAGTACTCGTCGAACCGATCCTCGAGATCCAGCCCTCGATAGAACGAGTGCGGGTCGCATGATGACTCTCTAAGCTCGGCGGTGGAGCTGCGCTCCCGGTAGGCGTGGCGGTGGACGGGCCGACTGAAATTGACGGGGTCGTGCAGAAAATACTCGGCATGCAGTCTTCCCTGGTCATCGAGATATTTTCGCTCGATAACGACGGCCGAGGCTGAAGTCGGCATACCGGAAGCATCCCATACGGTCGGTTTCATACCACGCGTTTCGATGACAAGCGTGGATCCTTCCCAGTGACCGATAGAGTAACCCTTGGGGAGGTAGGCGTTCTCGATGTCTTCGGGGAAATCTCGTCCATCCATCCAGATACGCCGTACCTCATGAAAGTACTGGTACAGAACAAGTATGTGATCGTCCTGTTGGATTATCTCCTGTGCGAAAGGACCATCCTCCATACGGATCATCCCACCCGTTACACAGCGAAGATGCGGGTCGTCGAAGATCGGGTCGTATGCCGCGTTAATCGCCGCACCAGTCTCGGTCAGGGCGAAGGAATCCTTGTGCGTACCGCGGGACAGGCTCAGCCAGACACCGGAGATATCCACGGGGTCCGGATCAGTACCGATATCCGGATTTTCCGTCCATGTGGTCGCAAACCAGATCCCTGTCTTCTCGCCGTCCTCCGTCATCTCGCCGGTAAATCGTCCGTCGGCGAACTCACCTGCCAGCTCCGTCACGTGCACAATGTCGCCGCTGTCTGTCCAGTCGAAGTCGAATGTGATCTGGTTTCCGTCCACACTGAGCACGTTTACCGGCCCGCCGTCGATAAAAACCCGCAACTCATCCCCGGTTTCGCTTATCTCCAGGATTCCATAGTCGACGTCAGGACTAGGGTCCAGGCCTAGCACCCGAAGCTCCAGACTGCTGTCGTCGGCGTTAGGGGTTGAATCCAGCGCCAGCAGCCATCTACCCAAGAAATCAGTCGTCTGGGCGGGAGCCGCGCCAGCCAGCAGGCCCGACGCGATGAGCACCGCCATCCTGAGGAAACTTCTAGAACTCGACATGACTGGCCTCCATAAGAGCATGACCGGGAGCCAGGGCAACCGATGAAAAGTCTAATCCAGAGGTCGGCCGTCTACCCGGACGATCTCGCTGGCCCAGATCCTGCGTTTGCCATCCCGGCCCATGCGCCCGGTCACCCTGATCTCATCTCCTGCGGTAATCGTATTTCGATTCCAGCCGCGGCTTGCCATGCTGTTCAGATTCGCGTCCTCGACGTCCCAGAGTTCCTCGCGGTCCTCGGTCGTGACACGGATATAGAAGTGGACGTGTGGACTAGCCCAGAACACTTCTTCGACGATGCCCTCGACGGTACCGATCCTGGTCACATCGTAGTTTGCCGCGAACGCATGGTGAGCAGACGTGGCGATGGGTAGGCAGAAAGACACCAAAATAGAAGCTATAAATCTCATGATTCGCCCTATGTTACTCCGTTGGGACGAGCGAATAGCGATCGTCGGCGGCCAGGCATTGTGCCTCGGGCAGACCCAGTTCCCGCTTGACGATATTCGCCCCCTGGACGAGTGCTGCAATTTTGTACCGCGAGTGACGCCGGCTCATGCCTTCCCGACCCATGCCGCAGTCGGAGCAAAGAATCAGGCGTTCGGCCGGAATGTGCTTCAACGTGTCCCGTATCTTGTCGGCGATCTCGTCCGGTCGTTCGACCTGCAGCGAGTGATGATCGATCATGCCGATCGCGATCTTCTTCTCTGTGATGGCCTTACCGATGGCTGGGATATCGATCATCCCGGAACTGCAGGATTCGAATGTGACGACGTCAGCGTCGACTTGATTCAGGAATTCCAGCGATGGCTCGTAACTCTGGACTTCCTTAAACATGCGTTGCTGCGAGGGATTGCCCCAGCACGTGTGGCACCAGACTTCCGTCTTCTCGCGTAAACCTTTCGTCGTGTTATTGAAGATCTCGACCATGTCTCCCATATCGAGCTTGCCAAACACCTTGCCGCGCGCAGGGATCATGTGAACCTGGGGTTCCTCGAGCTGAATGACCGGGCAGCCCGCATCGGCTAGTTCAGTGAGCTCTTCGTTTATGGCGTGACTCAATGCCATGATTCTCTCTACCGGGTCCGAGTAGTACTCGTCATCGACCGCCGCGGCGAGGAGTTCGGGTGTAATCGTGCCGAACTTGACCGGCTTGCTCGTCATGCGCTGCGCCGTTTTCCACATTGCCGTGTACTGCAGATCGCCGCGGCCGATCGGCCCGATGATCTTCGGCATGACGCGCGCCTCGAGATAATCGTGGAGAATGTGTCCCATCGGAAATGCCACACCCCCGGTTTTCATGATCGCGGGACTGGGGCGGTCTCGATCGAAACCCGCCATATGAAACAGGGGATAACTCGTCCAGCTCTGGCCGCCCACTTCCTCGTCGTAGTGAGCGTCGCCGTCCGTGCAGATATCCAATCCAGCAACTTCCTGATCCCGCAGATGCACAGCAACCGCATCGGTGTACTGTTCTCTGTAGCGGGCGTTCATCATCGCGAGAAGAAACGTTCTCGACCCAAGGTTCTCGGTAAACCAGCTCGGTCTCGGCAGAGAGCCGATGATGGTCGTTGGCATGATCAGATCGGCGGTCGCCTTGAGCATTTCTTGGGACTCCTTAGCCAGACTGCTGATGAGGTAGTTTCGGTCGAACTAGTTATCGATCGGCCTGAATCGCTGCACGCGCCGGCCCGTTCCGGACTCGGCCACATAGAGATTGCCCTGCGAGTCCACGGCGAGTCCGTGCGCGACCGTGAAGTTGCCCAACTGATGCCCGGGGCGGCCGAATGACGAGAGGATCTCGCCGCTGGCGTGATCGAGCACGTGGACCTGCTCGTGGCGGCCGTCGAGGACGAAGAGATAGCGCTGCTCTTCGTCGCGTGAGAACGCCAGCCCCCAGACGGTCCCGCGAGTGTCGGGCAGGGAGGCGTTGCCCGTCTTGACCCAGATGTTGCGGATGAAGTTGCCGAGCTTGTCGAACACCTGGACGCGAAGCCCCTCACGGTCGCAGACGTAGACGAGGCCCATGTTGCTGATGACGACGCAGTGCAGCGCATACGTGAAGGCGCCGCCCGTGCCGGCGCGGGTCTCCTCGAGTGTCGCCTGGCGGCCCCATTGACGCAGGAACCGGCCATCCTTGTCGAACACGGCGATGCGCTTGTTGCCGTAGCCGTCGGCGATGTAGACGTCGCCGTTGTCGGGATCGACGGCGACTCCGG